>CAZXSL010000001.1:0-67274 GCA_964643235.1 uncultured Sphingobacteriaceae bacterium
GTGCGGCGCTTACAGACCGAGTTTCCCACTCAGTTGTTTCTGGAAGAACGCCGCGGGAAGTTAGGGCTGGGAACGGCGTATATTCATGGTTTCAAATGGGCCATCGCCCGTCCGTATGCGTATATTTTTGAAATGGACGCTGATTTCTCGCACAGCCCGAAAGACTTGGTCCGCCTACGGCAGACCTGCCTTGACGGTGCGGACATGGTAATCGGATCTCGCTATATCAAAGGGGTGAACGTCGTGAATTGGCCGATGAGCAGAGTCCTCATGTCATATTTTGCTTCGGCTTACGTACGGCTAATCACGGGCATTTCCATTCGCGATGCGACGGCAGGCTTCGTGTGTTATCGACGCATTGTCTTGGAAACCATACCGCTAGACCGGATTCGGTTCGTTGGCTATGCGTTTCAGATTGAGATGAAATTTACCACCCTGCAATATGGGTTTAAAGTCGAGGAGATTCCGATCGTGTTCACCGATCGTACACAGGGGACTTCGAAGATGAGTACGCATATCTTCCAGGAAGCGTTTTTTGGCGTTATCCAGATGAAGGTAAGCAGTTGGTTTAGGAAATACCGCAGAATGGACAACAGACAGGGGGGCAGACGATGAATGAGCATTTGGATCCCGATCCGGAGAAACTGAGCTCCACCGAGCGCGAGCTGGAAAAAGTCTTGCGCCCGCAGGTGTTCGAAGATTTTACGGGCCAGCAAAAAATACTGGACAACATCAAGGTGTTTGTGCAGGCGGCCAAGCTGCGCGGCGAGGCGTTGGACCACGTGTTGCTGCACGGCCCGCCGGGCTTGGGCAAGACCACCCTGTCTAACATTATCGCCAATGAAATGGGGGTCGGCATCAAGATCACCTCCGGTCCGGTGCTGGACAAGCCGGGCGACCTCGCAGGCTTGCTGACCAACCTGGAGGAAGGCGACATTCTTTTCATCGACGAGATACACCGCCTCAGCCCGCTGGTGGAGGAGTACTTGTATTCGGCCATGGAGGATTTCAAAATCGATATCATGATCGAGTCCGGCCCCAATGCGCGGTCCGTACAGCTCACCCTCAATCCCTTTACCCTGATTGGCGCCACGACGCGTTCCGGACTGCTGACAGCGCCCCTGCGCGCCCGCTTCGGCATCAACGCCCGCCTGCAGTACTACGACGCTAAGCTGTTGACGACGATCGTGCTACGCTCGGCAAGTATACTTCGATCGCCCATTACCGAAGAAGGGGCCTATGAGATTGCCCGGCGGAGTCGGGGTACGCCCCGCATTGCCAATGCGCTCCTGCGCCGCACGCGCGACTTCGCCCAGATAAAAGGCGACGGCCGCATCGACACGGAGATCGCAAAATATGCGCTGAATGCGTTGAATGTAGATGAGCACGGTCTGGATGAAATGGACAACAAAATCCTGCTGACGATTATCGACAAGTTTAAAGGCGGGCCCGTGGGCGTCAAAACCATTGCCACGGCAGTAGGGGAGGACGAAGGCACCATCGAGGAGGTTTATGAGCCATTTCTCATCCAGGAGGGCTTCCTGATGCGCACCTCCCGCGGCCGGGAATGCACCGAAGCGGCCTACAAGCACTTGGGCAAGAGCAGTTATCCAAAAGGGAATACGTTGTTTTGACAAATGAAAATGATAAGCGTAAAAAATGGTATAAGTATTGCTGTCTGAACAACCCTGAAACGTAAGCTAATCAATTATGAAGTTTGGTATTCCCACCGCGTTGCTCGTGTTGCTCCCGTTCTTCTCCAACGCGCAGTTTGGCAACGAGTCTCCCATTCCTTATTTCCGCTATTCGGTGACGGCAGGCGTAGGGGCAAATCAGCTGTACGGCGATTTGGATCTGCGTCCGATAGGCCCGACGGTTTTTCTTCGGGGTAATTATTTCGTCACGCACGGCCTGAGCGTGGGTTTGGAAATACAGGAAGGCTTGCTATGGGGTGAAGATGAGGTGGCTGTCAGCGATGTGGTTCGCAAGACCCGAAACTTCTACCATGCAGCCATGTTCGATGTGCGTTTCCAGCCGTTAAAATATATGCAGGATGACCATATACGGCGTTCTGAATACAAGCATTCCTATAGCCAGCGGGTGCTGAGTTCGGCCTATGCGGGGGTAGGTGTCGGTGTAATTTATAACCTGCAATGGGATCAGCAGCGGGCTAGGAACTCGGAGACGAATGTAGTTGACGAGTATCATGAAGGTACCGACTATGGGCTCGGCTATTTCCTCACGACTAATATCGGTTTTGAGCTCCCACTCCACAGCCTTAAGCCGAACTTGTTAGACTCTTATATCTGGTCGATTGTAGTCAACGGACAAGCCAATTTCGCGTTTGACGACCACGTTGACGGATACAGCGGTAACTATCCCGAAAACTCGAGTAAAGACGTCTTTGGCGTACTGAGCATCGGCGTCAACCTGCGGTTCTAACCCGCTTCAGCTTTTTTAAAACCCGTTTGCCGCGGCTTTGCATCGCTGCGGAGCCATTTTGTAGCAAATGACGCGTTTGCGTTTCCAGTTCTTCGGCGATCCAGTCGGCGTGGTGGCAGAGATGAAACAGAATGTCCAAACAATTGACCTGTACGGCTACAGGAGTTTCCGGATCGATCAGCCAGCCGAAGACCACCTCAACTAATTGATCCTTGTCGGCTGTTATCATAAACTCTTGGTACGAGTTCACCGTCTTCGCGTCCGTCACCCACATCAGAATTTTGGTAAAATGCCGTTGGCAGCTGTGATTCCGCTGATGGGGAAGGTCGGCCAGGAATCGTGGCAAAAGCGGGAGAAAGCGACCTTCGTCATGCACGGCGATGTGTTCCAATACCCAAGCCGAACGAAAGGCAATTTGTGGACGCGATTGATCGTAGCACAGCGCCAATAATCCTTCAACCGGAATACTGGGGTCTTGTGCCACCGCGGTAAGCTCGGCAATCATGGTTTTTCCGAAAGTGGACTCAAAGCGCTGGATGATGGCCTGCTTCTCCATGGTGACTTGCATGCGAACGAATATCGAGAAATTCCCTGAAAATATGGTATTTTTGCTCATGCAACAAAATGATGCCTTATCACTGGAAAACCGTATCGAACAATCCCAAACTCGGATTTTCAAAGCCGTTTTCCCCAACACAACGAATCATTACGACACCCTTTTCGGTGGTACCGCTATGGCGCTGATGGATGAGGTGGCCTTCATTGCCGGCACGCGGTTTTGCCGCAAGCGTTTGGTCACCGTCTCATCTGACCGGATCGATTTTAATCAGCCTATTCCGGCAGGAACGATTATCGAACTGGTCGGAACCGTCGTCCATGTCGGGCGTACCAGCCTGAAGGTGGAAGTAGATATTTACGTCGAGCGGATGTATGAGGAGGGGCGCGAGCTGGCAATCAGAGGCTCGTTTACGTTCGTGGCGATTGATGAGGACAAAAAGCCGATTCCAGTTCTTTCTTAACGCCGCCGAGGGCTGCTTCGGACCATAAAAAAGCCAGCGCGTTGAGGCGCTGGCGATATGTAACGTGTAATGGGTGGTTGTCTTATCTTGCCTTGCTCCAGACTTCGTATAGGGGCTCGCCGGACGAGTTGAGCCCCGAGTGATGCCAATGCCCGTCTACGAGTTTGCCGTCGAACTGCAGGGACGCACCCACCCGATCGCTATTGCGCGAAAAGAACTCGATGTTTTCGGTGTATTTCCCGTTTTCAAACGTAAAATTGCCCCCGCCCGTGCCTGAAAAGACACCGGTCTTGATGTTGATGGCCACCCACTGAAAGCGACTGCCCGTCAGGATCTTGTACGTTCTTCGGTCACCAGGCGCATGGTCGCTGGCGATTTTCGCGTCGGCACCGCGCCCCGTCATGTACCATACACCAGCTAAGGGATTGTCGTTATTGTCCAGTCGACGCCAGTCTGCATTAGCACCCGATAAGTCGGACGAAAGCGTGTTGCCTACGTTGGCCTTGAAGATGGTCGTTTTGCCGAGCCACGTGTCGATGGGCGTTTCAGCCGCCGCTTTTTCGGTGTCCCATTCCCAGGTAATGGCGAGCTGGCCATTGTTGTGCGTATAGGTACCGCCACGTGTGGCAATAAACTTCTTATTTTTCACATCGAATGTACTATGCGATACCAAGCCGTCGACAAAAACCGCTGTTTGTTCGATGTCGCCGGTTTTGGTATGCCAGGCGCCCGCCAAGGTATTGGACTGTGCGTGGGCCGGTGATACCCCTACGCTAGCGCAAATCACGACTAGTAGGGAAAAAATCATGGGTCTTTTCATGTCTGAATAGTTTGGTTTAAAACTCAAAAACTAATTTACGCATATTTTGTTCGCAACATCACGCTTTTTACATAAATTTTCGATCCGGAAGCCGATCGAACGTTTTCTTACCCCCGACGAAAAATGCCCACACCACACTGCCGCGGTATAATCCCTGAGGTCGGCCGACATGTTTGGCGAGCTGCCTTCGCTTCTGATCGGTCTTGAAAAACGAATAAAAAAAAGATTGGTGTGAACGGCTAACCGCCCAAGCGTCCTTAAACTTGCCTTTGGCCAAAAACTGGAAAATCGCTGCTAAGTCGATCCACAAACGGCAGAAGACAGTGAGGGCGCCTTGTACCGGCGACAGGTTTTTCTGTAGGGTGAACAGGCTATTTCGGAAATTAAGGTATGTTTTTCTGGGATTTGATGGCACGAGTGTTCCGCCGCCCACATGAAAGACCTCTGCATCAGGGCAGTAACCAATGCTGTATCCCAAGCGCTGGAGCCGCCAGCATAGGTCAATTTCTTCCATATGCGCGAAGTAATCGCCGTCAAAACCGCCAGCTTCCAGCCAGCAGCGTTTGCGGATAAAGAGGGCCGCGCCACTAGCCCAAAAAACAGTTCGCTCATCGTCATATTGGCCGTGGTCGTGTTCGACGTGATGCATAACGCGTCCGCGGCAAAACGGAAACCCAAATTGGTCTAGAAAGCCGCCCGCGGCACCTGCATATTCAAAAAGCCGACGATCGTGGTATGCTTTAATCTTTGGTTGGGCCGCTGCTATATTCGGATTGGCCTCCAGATAGCGGATGATGGGGTCAATCCAGCCTGGGGCTACTTCGACATCTGAGTTTAAAAGCGCATAGTAATCGGCATCGACATGTTTCAGCACGGCGTTATACCCGCCTGCGTAGCCCAAGTTTTCCGTGTTTTGGATAATCTTGACCTGTGGGAAGTTTTCCCGTACATAGTCCACCGATCCGTCCGTCGAACCGTTGTCGCCCACCACAATCTCCAGGTTAGCGTACGTGCTGTTATACACCGATAGCAGGAACTTTTCCAGAAAGAACCTGCCATTCCAGTTTAATATAACCACGGCTACCTTAGGCGTTTTCATGTGTTGTTGGTTTCCATTTCCACCGCTTGTGCGACCAAAGCCAAAGCTCAGGCTTGTTGCGTATAATGTTTTCCGTATACCGCGTGTACCGTGCGGTAATCTCATTTTCGGCGCTTGCTAACGCCGGATCGTCCACGAGGGTTTCAAACGTACATGTATAATGCCCCCGCTTTATGCGGTCGATGTGGCAAAATACGACTGGGAAGCCGGTTAGCTTCGCAATGCGTTCAACTCCATTATAGACCGGCGTGTAGGTGCCTAGAAAGTCCATCGCGGTATAGGCATCCTTGCGACGGGGCGTTTGGTCAGCCACAAACATGCTGATATGGGGCTGGTGGCGTAGGCCGGCAATTTTGCGAAGCGTGAGCTTCATGGGCACCATGATGGCGCCAAAGCGACCACGTATCGCATTGTAGATCTCCTGAAATCCTTTGTTGCTAAGTGGTTTGTAAATAATTAGCACCGGTTCCTTGAGCAGGAGGCAAAGCCGATGGATGCCGAGTTCCCAATTCCCATAATGGGCAGTGACGCCGATGACGCTACGGCCCGCTTGCAAATGCTCGGTCACCACGTCCGGGTTCATTAACTTTATGCGCTGTTTAACCGCTCGGGGTGATATGGTTCGCATCTTTATGGCCTCGACCATGATATCGGGCAAGAAGCGATAAAACTTGAAGGCGATCCGCTGGCGTTCCCGGTCTGTCTTTTCGGGGAAAACCCGCAAGAGATTATCCGCCACCACCCGCCGACGATAGCGGAATACATAATAGAGCAGTACGAATAGGACGTCGGACAGGCGGTACAGCACCCAGAACGGCAACAAACTGGCCAGATAGATTAACAATGACGGTAATACCGGTTTCCGCATAGATTGTCCTGAAAACACCGCATTGGGGTGTCGCCCACAAATATCCCCAAAAATAAACTATTTTTGCACGATTAGCTCGATTTAGGTGGGCGTCACCGTATTTCATTGATAGTTACGGTATGATCGCGCGACCTTCGAGCTAGAATCTTATTATGCAAAGCAGCGTTTATCCATGCATCCTGATATACTCTTAATAGCCCCGGCGTTTTATCTGCCTCCGGTATCCTACTTTAAGGCGATTCGTTCGTTCGGGAACCCCATTCTTATCGAACAATACGAGCATTTTCCGAAACAAACCTACCGTACCCGTGCGTCGATACATTCCGCTAACGGAAAGCTGGACCTTATTATTCCCGTGAAAAAGGGGAGTAACGGGCATACGGCCATGAAGGACGTGCGCATCAGCTACGACGCCAATTGGCAGCGCCTGCACTGGCTCAGTCTACAAACGAGCTACCGCACCTCGGCTTTTTTCGAATATTACGAACACGAATTCGTCTCTTTCTACGAAAAAGAGTATGAATTCCTGCTGGATTATAACATGGAGCTATTCGACTTGTTGTGCCGTCTCCTCAAACTGGAGGTGTCTTGGGCGACTACGACGCACTACGAGGCTGAGTACGCGGGCGCGATTGACTTGCGGACCGTCATTCATCCTAAAATGCAGCCGTTTCGGCAGGTTGAGCCTTACTACCAGGTGTTCGCTAACAAGAATGGGTTTTTGGAGGATTTAAGCATCGTAGACTTGCTGTTCAACCAAGGGCCTCACAGCAAGAATTATTTGTGAGCGAACCGATAGCCGTAAACTTTTTGCGTCGCTGGTCGTTATTTACTTCAGCAGACACTGAGTTTATGAAGCACTCTCTAGTTTTAGTCTTTTTGATGCTCGCACTCTACGCCAGCCCAGCGCGTGCGCAAGATACGGCCAAACGTAAGGTTTTCGTCATCAGCGGCATGGGCTGGGGGCTTACCGGCGGGAGCACGGCAGAAGTCCTCACCCCAAAGTTCTCGAGCAGCCTGGGACTGGACGTCGTCTTGCGAAACCCCCGTTATTTTGCATATCCATCGATGGATTTTCTTGTTTTCGGGTACGACCAGAAAGAATCCGACCCGGATTATGCTTACAATCTGGATCGCGGCCGAAGCAACTTTTACAACCTGAATGTAGCGGTGGGCATCCGCCAGCATTTGCGGCCCGTAAGCGCCTATGCGTTTGCCGGGCCTGGCATCGGCGTGGTGAGCGAGCCGCGCGCCCGCGTGTCCGAAGGGCAAAGCCTCGTGAAAATCGAAAATACGTACCATTTCACGCCGTCCGTGCGGGCGGGAGTGGGTGCCGACATCAAGCTTGGTAGCTTTTATTTGTTCCTCGAAGGTGCATGGCTGCACAATTTCCGGCGTATGCAAAATCGCCCCGTGCATGTTTTTTCCATCTATGGCGGGCTGAAGACGGACGTAACTCGCCTCGCCGGCCACGTAACTAAGGCAATTGGCATTGATGCTGGAGTTTCCCCTTAGGGACGTGGCGGACTCGCAATGCCACCGACGCGGTTTGTAAAATCCAAAAGAAAATCACTATTATTACCCACTGTAATAGTTTGGATCTTATGAAACGCAGGACAGCGATTAAGCAATTACTTATCGTAGCCGGGGGCTTGGTGCTGGTGCCTTCCTGCATGCGCGAATCCGGGAAGACGAGCATCGACTTGGCTAATTTAGACCTCAACGCATCCGACGAGGATCTGCTGGCTGCGATCGTCGAAACCATTATCCCAGAAACCGATTCGCCAGGCGGCAAATCGCTCAATCTTCACCTCTTTGTACTGAAAATGATCGATGACTGCCATGGGGAAGCCGACCAACTAGCGTTTGTCACCGGATTGCGGGATTGGGCCCGGGAGGCACGAAATACCCTGAGCGACGCGTATGAGGATGCTGACGTGGCGGAACAAATAGCCTTTGTAGAAACCGTAAATGGTGATAGCGAACATCCCCTGGCGGGATTCTTTGGTTTAGTTAAGCGGCGTACCATACAGGGATACCTCAACTCACAGCACGTGATGACCCATGAGTTGGTCTACGAACTCGTGCCGGGCAGATACGACGGTTATGCTCCAGCGTAGCGCATGACCGAACAATCAGGACGAAATACAATATGGCGAATATCAATATAGACGCGAAACAGCAACATACGTATGACGCAATTGTGGTCGGGTCAGGAATGAGCGGCGGATGGGCTGCCAAGGAGCTTTGCGAAGCCGGGTTAAAAACCTTGGTGCTGGAGCGAGGACGCGACGTGGAGCATATCAAGGACTATCCAACCACCAATATGTACCCGTATGAGTTTGAACACCGCGGCGAGATGCCGCATGCCGACAAGGCTAAAAACCCGATTGTCAATCGGTGCTACGCATATAGGGAAGATTCCGCGCATTTCTTCGTGAAAGACGACGAACACCCTTATATACAAGACAAAGATTTTGATTGGATTCGTGGCTACCAGGTAGGGGGGAAGTCGCTGCTGTGGGCTCGTCAGGTGCAACGTTGGAGCGATTTCGATTTTGAGGGACCGGCACGGGACGGTTTTGCAGTCGATTGGCCAATCCGTTATCGTGATTTGAAGCCATGGTACGACCGTGTTGAGCGGTTTATCGGGGTCTCGGGCAATCGTGACGGAATTCCCGAGTTGCCGGATGGCGAATTCTTGCCGGCTTATCCGCTCAATGCGGCCGAGGACCACTTCAAGCGGGTGGTGGAGTCGAAATACCCGCATCGTTACATCGTCAGCGCGCGGTGCGCCCACCTGTCCGAACCTCAGCCCATCCACATTGCCCAAGGGAGGGTAAAGTGTCAAAATCGGGTGTTGTGCCAGCGCGGATGTCCCTTTGGCGGATATTACAGCAGTAACGCATCTACTTTGCCCTGGGCCCAGAAAACAGGCAACATGACATTGCGGCCGTTCTCCGTCGTCCATTCGATTCTGTACGATGAGCAGCAAGGCAAAGCCATCGGTGTCCGCGTCATCGATACCAATACGAAGGAAGCCATCGACTATTACAGCCGGGTGGTGTTCCTCAACGCGTCCACGCTAAATACGAACTTGATTCTGCTCAACTCCACTTCCAACCGTTTTCCGGACGGCTTCGGTAATGACAACGGACTGCTGGGTAAATATATTGCTTTCCATAGCTATACGGGCGTTATTTCCGCTAGGTACGACGGTGCGAAAGCCTATCGGACCGATGGCCGCAATCCCGCAGGTGGCGGTTATATTCCGCGCTTCCGCAACGTATACCGGCAAGAAACAGATTTCCTTCGGGGATGGGCGGCCGCTTTCGGGGCAGGGAGAGGTACGTGGAGCGATCGTTCGGGTGTGGGGGCGACGCTGAAGGACCAGCTCCTCAATCCAAAATTGAACGACCACTGGAACGTGCACTCGCACATGATGGCTGAAACCATACCCAAGGCATCAAACCACGTGTGGCTGGATGCGTCCCAAAAGGATGCTTGGGGTATACCACTCATGCACATCGACGTGGATTATGACGACAACGATTGGAAAATACGGCAAGACTATTTTGACCAAATGAGCGAGATGTTTGAGGCGGCCGGATTTACGGACATTCACACGCGTGAGGATAACCGGCGCCCGGGCAACGATATCCACGAGATGGGCGGCGTGCGAATGGGACACGATCCCCAAACTTCGCTACTCAATAAGTGGAACCAAATGCACGCCTGCACCAACGTGTTCGTCACGGACGGTGCTTGCATGACCTCCACAGCAACACAAAACCCTTCGCTCACCTACATGGCACTTACGGCTAGGGCCGTGAATTACGCCGTCGAAGAGATGAAAAAGGGTTCTTTGTAAAGAATTTATCCCTGCTCAAACAATATTGATCCATTATTGTTTGAGTATTGTCGTCGGGGCGGAAAACGCCCCGCACGCAGAGGGTCTAACTACTTGTGATTCCTACCCATGAAATGATTTTGTCGTGAAGTAAACGAGGCTTTTTTGCCTCCCGTCTGTTTGCTAAAACGATTATAGCGTTCGCTATTCAACCTTTAACCTTTCACGAAGTGCCCGCATTGGCGGAGTACGCTGCCCATATAGACGGACGCGGGATATGCCGCGCCTTGGCTTGTGCGCGCGTGTATAATAAGTTGAATAACCATTTAAGATAGATGAATATGAACCAACAATTAACGCAAAGAACCAGCCGAGCTGCCAAATGCTGTTTGGTGGCTGCGAGCTTGGCGGCATGGTCTCTCACGGGCCATGCGACAACCGAGCGAGGGTGGCAGGGCGCCAGGAGCGCACCCGTTCTCGCCGTCGTGCAACAAACAATCACGGGAACGGTTACCAGTAGTGTCAACGGCTCGCCCTTGGCCGGGGTGACGGTGACCGTAAAAGGAACCACGCGCGGGAGCACGACGAACGAACAGGGGCAGTTCTCGCTGTACGCCTCCGCGGGTGAGACCTTGGTGTTTTCATTTGTGGGATACCAGCCCCAAGAGGTACAGGTAGGTACGCAAACCACGCTCCATATCGCATTGGTTGCCGACGTCGCGAGTATTGACGAGGTCGTGGTCGTGGGATACGGTACGCAGCGGAAGTCGGATTTGACCGGAGCGGTAGGCGTCGTGACCGCCGACGAGATCTTAGCGGCGCCCGTCGCCAACGCCCTGCAGGGCATGAAGGGACGGGTAGCTGGGGTCAACGTCTTCCTCAACTCCGGGTCTCCTACGGCGAGCCCCCGTATCTTGATTCGAGGACTCGGTACCATTAACTCGTCGTCCAATCCGCTGTTTGTCGTGGACGGCGTCGTGATGGAAAACATACAGTTCTTAAATCCGAACGATATCGAGCGGATGGAAGTGTTGAAGGACGCATCCTCTACGGCTATCTACGGCGCACGCGGCGCCAACGGTGTCGTGCTGATCAGCACTAAGCGAGGAGCGACCGTGGGAGGCACGATCGTGAGCTATGATGGCTTCGTTAACGTAGGCGTCTTGCCGCAAACCATTGACGTACTGAATAGCGAGGAATGGCTTGAGGTCTTGGAGCGAGGGTTCCAAAATCACTCGAAGTACAGCAGCTCGAACATTCCGGCATTCACGCGTAGCGACCCAAGATTGTTCGACGCCCAAGGCAACCCGCTATATGATACGAACTGGCAAAAGGAAGCTACCCGCACAGCGGTTTCGCATAACCACCAGTTTGCCGTACAGACGCAAGCCGACAAATCTTCATTCGGCGCGTTCATCAACTATGGGGATATGCAAGGTATCATGCTTAATAACGAGCTGCAGCGTATCAACGGAAAGATTGCTTATGACGCGCAACCAAAGGACTGGTTGTCGGTAGGGGTCAATATGCTTGCCAACTATACCCGCGAGAACGAATTCGAAGAGGGTGGGGGACACCAAATGCCTCGCCGGTCGATGTTGGAGATGGCACCCATCTTCCCCGTTAAGTTTCCCGATGGCACGTGGGCGAACAGTAGCATGATTACGGACTCCTATGGTTTGGAGGCGATTCCGAATCCCGTTCACGTCTTGGAAACCCAAGATCGGATCCGTAAGCGTTCGCAGCTGTTCGGCAACGCGTATTTGACCTTCCACATCCTACCAGGATTGGATTTACGTACGCAATTCGGGTTTGACAAGCACGACAATAACATTCAGGAATACAGCCCGACAGACTTGATTAATATTTCGGCTCCACTAGGTCGTGCGTATCTGGAAAATCAACGCTCTTTTTATTGGCAGGAAGAAACTTACTTGAATTATAGCACCGATATCGGCGACCATCGGATTAACTCCGTGTTGGGTTTGAGCTGGCAGGGTCGTACCGCCGAGTATAATTGGGTTTCGGCTGAAGGCTTTGCCGACGATTTCTTCCGCTTCAACGCCATCCAGTCAGCGAGCCAGCCTGGCGCGCCAGGTTCGTCACATGACAAATGGACGATGAACTCGTACTTCCTACGCGGTAACTATAGCTACAAGAATCGGTATTTAGTGACGGTAACGGGGCGTATTGATGGATCCTCGCGCTTCGGTGAAAATAACAAATACGGGATTTTCCCATCCGCTGGTTTGGGTTGGGTAATCTCCCAAGAGGATTTTATGTCGGGTGCGCAGCAATTGGATGAATTGAAGCTGCGTTCAAGCTACGGGGTGACCGGTAACACTGAGATCCCGACGTATTTGTCCCTGGGCACGGTATCAACGGGAACAACGCTCCTCAATGGCACCCGCGTGTCACAGAGCTTCATCAACCGCCTTCCCAACCCCAATTTGGAGTGGGAAAAAACCAATCAGTTTGACGTCGGTATCGATCTTTCGATGTTCAACCGTCGCCTGACCGCATCAGTTGATTATTATTATAAGTTGACGACGGATCTGCTGTTAGACAAGCCGGTGCCCACATCGACTGGGTTCACCGCGGTTCGCGATAATATCGGCTCGGTTTCAAACCGGGGGGTAGAAGTGTTGCTGAGCGGTATGCCGGTCGTAAACAATACGTTTAACTGGCAGACTACGTTGAACTTCAGTTTTAACAAAAACCGGATAGAGGCACTCGGCGAGAATGACGAGGATATCTTCCCTGGTCCTAGTTGGGTGTCGGGTAGTCAGACGATTCTCCGCGTGGGCGAGCCGCTGAGCTCGTTCTGGGGTTATCGGCGCTTGGGTATCTGGGGTACCGACGAGGCAGAAGCCGCCGCGGCAGTGGGTGCAGTGCCGGGTGTGGCGAAGCGCAGCGCCCAACGGCAAATCATCGGAAACGGATTGCCTGACTGGGTCGGCAGCTTTGTCAACAACTTTAGCTATCACAATTTCGACCTGACAATCGATTTGCAGTTTGTGCATGGTGTGGACATTCTTCAGCAGTTTATGCACTCGATGGAAGACCGCACAGGACTCTCCAATGGCTTGGCTACGACCCTATACGAAGCATGGACTGAGTCCAACCAAAACACGATGGTTCAGCAAATCCGTAATGGTCCCTATTCCGGTCAGAACAGTGAGGTAGACGACCGTTGGGTAGCCAATGGATCATACCTCCGTGGGAATACTATCTCGCTGGGGTATAATTTCGGCGGCGTGGCACTTAATAACATAAACTTGAAAGGGTTGCGTGTCTACGCGACGGTGCAAAATGCATTCCTCGTGAAATCGAAGGACTTCAAGGGCTATGACCCGGAAGCGACCTCTTGGGGAGGAAACCAGTGGGGGCAGAATATTTTCTTCTTCCAGTATCCCAACCCCCGTACGTTCACGTTAGGCACTAGTTTCCAGTTCTAACCCATTAAATTAGAATCGACATGAAAAAATTAATCGCAATATTCATTTCAGCTGGCCTACTGGCGACGTCCTGCTCGGACTTCCTGAGAGAGGTTCCGAAGGATGAGATCTCGTCGGGTCAGTTTTTCGCTAATCCCGACCATGCGTGGAACGCAGTTAATGCGTTGTACCGTTCGGGAGCGCCATCGTTGCTTGGCACCGGCGTATATTCTGGCTCACGGGTCATGTTTGGTCCCTATATCTCCGGATTCGTGGATAACGACTACAAGGGGCAGGAGATCCATGTGCAGCACGCACAACAACTGACTTTCAATGGCTTGAATCTTTCTACTTATTTGGGAGGTTTCTACCGCGATCTGTACTTAGGAATCGCCCGGGCGAATAACGCCATCAAGTACATTCCTTCGACCCCAGGTCTGGAGGAGGCTGACGCCAATCGCCTACTTGCTGAGGCCCGCACGTTTCGTGCGATGAACTACTTTTATCTTGCGCGCTTTTTCGGCGGAGTGCCCCTGATTACTGAGCCGTATGAGAGCCTGGAAAACCTGTTTGTCGAGCGTGCACCGCTGGCTGATGTCTATGCGCTGATCGTCAGTGACCTGCAGTTCGCAACCCAGCCCGGTGTGTTAGCGAATTCGACTTTTGCTGCAAACGGCAACCGGATAACGCAAGGTGTGGCGCAGGCATTATTGGCCGATGTGTATCTCACCATGAGCGGCTTCCCGCTTCAGGCGAATCACTATGCAGACGCAGCAACCCAGGCCCGCGCGATTATCAACAACTCGGCCTACTTCCTGACGCAGCACGACCGCGATGGGGACGGCAACGTAGTCATGGCAAACAGTGCCTACAACAAAGCCCGGAAGGCCGATAATCTGCCTAACGAGCATATTTACTACTATGAGTATACGGTAGGCATCTCCAACTCCGGTTACACCCAGCACGCATTTCCGGTGAGCATGGCGCCTGAGCTTGCCTACGCGATCTTCAACAACGCATATCGCCCCACAGCGAGCCTCTTGCGGGCGTACAACGCTGACCAGGATCTGCGGGTACAGGAAAAGCAGTATTTCCACTCCTCGCTAACGCGGGAGAACGGTACCGTAGCCAATTTCGATACGGCTCCCCACCTATGGTACGACGAACAGGCGTCTAAAGAGACGGCAACCTCCGGCAAGGATTTGCCCGTCTACACGTATTCGAACATGCTATTGGTGGCAGCCGAAGCGATTGCGCGGTCAGAAGGCGTCACGCCGGAAGCCATTGACTACTTGACCCAGGTGCGCGCGCGTGCGTATTGGAAGCAGACGACTGAGCAGGTGCGCGCTAGCTTGGCAGGCTTGAGTCCGGAGCAGTTTGTGCAGGAAGTGTGGAAGGAGCGGTTGCGTGAGTTGGTGTTCGAATTCCAGATTTGGAACGACATTCAACGTACGCGGCAATTCCCGGTGACGGCCGCTAACGGGCAAATATCCTTTGCGAACTTCGTGGGCCAGCAGAACAGCTTTGGTGCTGTCTTTGCCGAGAAGCACCTGCTTTATCCGATACCGGATGACGAGATACAGCGTAATCCGGCCTTGACGCCAAATCCCGGCTATGAGGAGCAATAGTTAGCCTTTCGGCCATAAAAAAGGCCAGCGAAACTTCGGTTTCGCTGGCCTTTATGTTTTTGGAGCAAGCCTTGCGTCGCTAGGGCAGACGCTTATGCCGAGAATGAGGTGCCGCAGCCGCAGGTTTTTTCGGCGTTTGGATTATTAAACGTGAATCCTCGGGCATCTAAACCGTTTTGAAAATCGATTTGCATGCCAGCCAAATACAGGCCGTGGGCCTTGTTCATGAACACGCGAATCCCTTCGATATCGTATTCGCTATCGCCGTCTTTTTTCTGATCGAACCCCAGGATGTAGTTCATGCCTGCACAGCCGCCGCCTTCAACGCCTACGCGCAGACCAAAGTCCTCGCCGATCTCCTGTTGGTCTCGTAATTTTTTCAGTTCTTTCACCGCTCCTTCCGTCAACGAAACGGGCGCAGGTGCTGTCAATGTTTCTGTGCTCATAATCGAATCCTCGTATTAGCATTTTTGTGTTCTCGCTCGCTAAGAATTCCCGATGGCCGGAGCCCGGATTTATGCGCGTTGCAGAACAGTATACCACAAAAATACATAAAAATAACCATTTTTGCCCTCAGGTGTATATTTTTACGTTTCGCAAACAAAGCAGTTTAAGTAGCCAATATGGATGCAGTCGATTACTTTTTGGGAAAAGCCGATGCGCTTTTCGTACCCGTTGTAGCTGGGATTTTTCTCGTTTCGTTTGCGTCGTGGATTTTCTGGAAGGGGTATAATAGCCATGTGTTTCGGTTAAAGTTGCTCGATCGGCAACGGGAAAGCCAACAACCGCCGGCATCTTCGGGCCTAGCGACGCTTCGTCTGCAGGCGTACGAGCGCATTGTACTTTTCATTGAACGCATACGGCCACAGGGTATGCTTCTACGATTGTACCAGCCCGGCGTGAGCGCCGACGTGTTGGAGCAACTACTCCTTGCCGCGATTCGCGAAGAGTACCAGCATAACGTTACACAGCAATTGTATGTGAGCGAGGAGAGTTGGGCGATGGTCGTGCACCTCAAGGAGACGACCCAGACGCTGGTGCGTCAAGCCGCGGCTGCGCTGCCACCGGATGCAACGGGTAAGGTTTTGGCCGAACAGGTGCTCCAACGTGTAGCGAACCTGGAAGAAAATCCCTATGATATTGCATTGCACCTGATTCGCAACCACGTCAACGGGTAGCCCAGCCGGTCTGTAAGAATTAGCGCGCCGAACAGCCCTTAGCTAAACGGCGAAAGTACTTAAATGCGGAAATCTATCGCGCGAGCCTCCGATAGTATCGCTAAAATTCTATCTTTGCGTTTCTTAATTACAATAAGTTTACCCACCAATGGAAAGAGACAACACCATATTCAAGCTTATCGACAAGGAGCTTGATCGCCAGGAGCAAGGTATCGAATTGATCGCCTCCGAAAACTTCGTGAGCAAGCAAGTCATGGAAGCCGCCGGTTCTGTGTTAACTAATAAGTATGCCGAGGGCTTGCCTGGCAAGCGCTATTACGGTGGTTGCGAGGTCGTTGATGAAATCGAGACAATTGCGATCAATCGGGCGAAGGAGCTATTTGGCGCTGCTTGGGTCAATGTGCAACCGCACTCGGGCGCCCAAGCCAACGCGGCAGTCTTCTTGGCCATCCTAAACCCCGGCGACAAAATTCTCGGATTTGATCTTTCGCATGGCGGGCACTTAACACACGGGTCGCCCGTCAACTTCTCGGGCAAGCTGTACGAACCCCATTTTTATGGCGTCGACCGTGAAACCGGGCTAATCGACTACAAGCAACTAGAAGAAACCGCCCTGCGCGAAAAACCCAAAGTTATAATTTGCGGCGCTTCTGCTTACTCTCGCGATTGGGATTATGCGTTCATCCGCCGCGTGGCAGACGAAATCGGAGCCCTGGTCGTTGCGGATATTTCACATCCAGCCGGACTGATCGCCCGCGATTTGCTGGCGGATCCGTTGCCTCACTGCCATATTGTGACAACGACAACGCACAAAACATTACGCGGTCCACGGGGCGGCATGATCATGGTGGGCCAAGACTTTGAAAATCCTTGGGGCATCACAACTCCCAAAGGTGATTTGCGCACCATCACCTCCTTGCTTGACCTCGCAGTGTTCCCCGGTACGCAGGGCGGACCGCTTGAGCACATCATCGCAGCAAAAGCGATCGCGTTTGGTGAAGCGCTTAGCGATGATTATTTGGCGTATATCAAGCAGGTTAAACTCAACGCTGCGGCACTTGCCCAAGTTTTTATTGACAAAGGCTATAAGCTCATCTCGGGCGGTACGGACAACCACTTGATGTTGATCGATCTACGAAATAAGGGGCTGAGCGGTAAAGCGGCAGAAGCGGCTTTGGGCAAGGCGCACGTCACCATCAATAAGAACATGGTACCCTTTGACGACCGTTCGCCGTTCGTGACGTCGGGTATCCGTCTGGGCACTGCGGCCATTACAACTCGCGGACTCAAAGAAGCTCAGATGGTTGAAATTGGTGAGTTGATCGATTCGGCGCTGATCCACCATGAAGACGATACCAAGTTGGCCGGCATTGGTAAGGAAGTGAATAGCCTGATGGCAAAATTCCCCCTTTACAAATAAACAGGGTTTAGCCCCTGGCAGGAATCCGCAGGGTGCACCACGCACTCTGCGGATTTTTTTGTTAATCAGCTGGATAGAACGGAGATGGAATCTTTTTGCCGAATGTTAAAAACATCCGATATCTTGCTTTTATAAAAAAATTTGTTTTGCTTTGAACTTAACAAACGCATAACACACCAAACACAAACGATATCGAAGATACGGTTACTCACATTGAATTAGCTTTAGTATAGGATAAGCGAAAAAAGTAGCTCGTATGCGATTTGAAAAGAAGACCGATCAGGAACTCGTTCGTTTGTACGTCTCAGGGAAGGAAGCTGCCTTGAGGACATTGGTTGACCGTTATAAGTCTCGAATATATACCTCGATTTATTTATTGGTGAAGGATAGTGCTTTGGCTGAGGATATCTTCCAGGATACGTTCATCAAAGTCATCAACACGCTCAAAGGCGGACGCTATAACGAAGAGGGCAAATTTCTCCCTTGGGTACTCCGTATCGCCCACAACTTGGTTATCGACTACTATCGCAAGGAACGGCGTACGCCAGTGGTGGTGAATAGCGAAGGCTTTGATATCTTCGATATGCTTCACGTGCTGGAGGAAAACACAGAATCCCGCATAATCCGGGAGGAAACCCACCGCGAGTTAAGACGGATGATCCAGTTATTGCCCGACGAGCAAAAGGAAGTGCTAATCATGCGGCATTATGGCGAGATGAGCTTCAAGGACATCGCTGACGTCACCAACGTTAGCATTAATACGGCTTTGGGCCGTATGCGTTACGCGTTGAACAATCTGCGCAAAATGATGTACGGCACCCCGCACATCGCCAAGATCGGCTGAGGAAATCCTTACTTTAGGCTAATTGCCGAGGGTTGTCTTCCGAATTATGAGGCCTGTTGTGCCATGCGCCTACTTGCCGTAGGTCCGTTGCACCGTTACTCTGATCAAACGGTTTTAAACCACTCCAGATAATAGTCGCCTAAGATCGGCAGCGGTTTTTCCTGTCCGTTTGCGGCGCTCATCACGCCCATTATCCACATATACAACAATACGAATGCGGCAACAATGCCGACGAGCCATCCGACGAACGGAATCATGCTCACGACTGACACGGCAAAGGAGGTTAGCATGAGGCCGAGCGATTGTCGGATATGATAGGCGGCGAAAGGGTTCTTCTTATCGCCGTTCATTACCAAGGCGATGACGAGACCGATGACGGTAATGTAGGCGACGATCGCGGTCGCTTTTCCTTCTTCGATAGTCGATCCAGTAGACCCAGGACGATTGTCGCCGCCCTGGGTGTTATGCTTGTGTTCCATGCGTTACTTTTAGGCAGAATATGCGGTGTTCTGCGGTGGGTCTGCGCGATGCGGTTTGTAAGGCCGCGTGGCACTTACATGCCGAAGCGCTGATAGCCCGCCGTACTGAAGGTTTTTCCGTCGCGGTGGATTTCGGTCGCTTCCATAGTCACTTGTTGGCCGGATTCCAATATGGTCGACTCCATCTTGAGTAGGACCCCCGCAGGCTGTTCGCTCAGGTTCGGGACTTTGGCAGGGCTGTTTTTCATGAACGAGGAAAAGGCTGAGGCAAAACCCCTGACGTCGACGCCCAAGGCCTGGGTAATCCATACACGGGTGTGGGCATCCGCAGATTTCACTTCGTAAATTTCGCAGGGCTGTCCTAAAATTTCCGCTGAACCGACCCGAGCGAAGGTGTAATCGGCTTCACTAATTTCCACGTCGGCGTGTTCGGCTACGGATTCGGCCATTTTTCCCATCATGTCCGCACTCATGGCCAGGTAACGCTTGTCGTTCTCCATAAACGTAATCATTCCGCCCTCGTCCACGACCATAAACATGCCCTGTTGCATGGCTGTGCCTACCCCCATATAATTTTCGCTAGAGAGCCATAGAGTCGTGCCCGGCAGTGGCTCCTCTTTGTTGTTTTCGGTGCTCGTCATGTCGTAGCTGACGCCTACGGCAAATTTGTACTCGTCCTTTACGACGATATTGGAGCCACCGAATATGGACTGCATGGATATGGCAGCGTTAGACGGTGTGTCGGTTTGGGTTGGCGTGCCCGAAGTACCCGTTTTATTGCCATCGCTTGTGACGGCATCTTCCACGCTCTGCTCTACTTTGTCCATTCCCTTGTCGATGGCACGGTCGATCCGGCGTTCGATGCGTCGATTTGCTTGCTCTTCCACTTTTTGCTCAACGCGTTTGCCAAGATTTCGCAAGATTTGTGCGTGAGAAGCCATAGGGGAGGTGTTCGCCAAAACAAACACGAGCGACATAACGCTCCACAAGAGTCGGTTCTTTTGTTTTTTCATAGTTTTCTACTGCTAATAAGGTTTTTATATTGGATTGTTTTACACTACACTGGCCGCCAATATACTCGTGATATCGGCAGCATATGGATTTAAAAAGCCTTTTAAGCGGCAGATTAACCCGAAAGGGACAATGCATTTTTTTGGCAATGCCCGTGTTGTGTGTTTGTTTGGTGCAACAAAGCTAATCCTTTTTTGGCGGAATTGCAATATCGTTCAAACAGACCTGCTCCGAAGCCGGTTAAAGGATAGCGCCGGCAGCGGGCTAAGCTGCGGCGCTGTCGTCACCGTGGGCAGTTGCGGTTATATCGTCTCAAATCTTTACCTTTGCCATTCATGTAAATTGAGATCAACAAGCAAGCAATGAGTACGAACAGAGGACCTATTTCGCAGTTTATCGAGAAAAATTACCTGCATTTTAACGCGGCCGCCTTGATGGATGCGGCTAAAGGCTACGAAGCGCACCTGGATGCTGGAGGGAAAATGATGATCACGTTGGCTGGAGCCATGAGTACGGCCGAGCTGGGCATTTCCCTGGCCGAAATGATTCGCCAGGATAAGGTGTCGATCATTAGTTGTACGGGAGCCAACCTCGAAGAAGATATTATGAACTTGGTGGCGCATTCGCACTACAAGCGCGTGCCTAACTATCGCGACCTAAGCCCCCAGGACGAGTGGGAATTGCTCGAAAATCACTACAACCGGGTAACGGATACCTGTATTCCCGAGGAAGAAGCATTTAGGCGTTTGCAAAAGCATATCCACAAGATCTGGAAAGATGCTCAGGATGCCGGCGAGCGTTACTTTCCGCATGAGTACATGTACAAAATGCTGAATAGCGGCGTGTTGGAACAATACTATGAGATCGATCCCAAGAACTCGTGGATGCTCGCGGCGGCAGAGAAAAACCTGCCTATCGTGGTGCCTGGGTGGGAAGATAGTACGATGGGCAACATCTTTGCCTCGTATGTGATTAAAGGCGAACTGCAAGCCTCGACGATGAAGAGCGGCATCGAATACATGGCTTACCTGTCGGATTGGTACATCAAGAATTCGGGAGGCAAAGGTGTTGGATTCTTTCAAATCGGCGGTGGCATCGCTGGGGATTTTCCGATTTGTGTGGTGCCCATGCTCTACCAAGACTTGGAAATGGAAAACATTCCGTTTTGGAGCTATTTTTGTCAAATTTCAGATTCCACGACTTCTTACGGATCATACTCCGGTGCGGTTCCCAACGAGAAAATCACGTGGGGGAAATTGGACATCAATACACCGAAATTTATCGTTGAATCAGATGCGACCATTGTGGCTCCACTGATTTTTGCGTGGCTATTGAAACAATAACTTCATATCAGGAACTAAATCTTCAACAGTGAAGTCGGTTTTGCATACTACGGACCCTATCGCGCTACGCTACTTGATGACGGAAACGTTGTTTGCGATCGAGGACGGCGATGTGCCTACAGCCGCCGAACTTCAGGATGACACGGTGGTAGCTGTAATTCCAGCGGATAGACCGGGCGAAGCAGAAGAACGGGCGCCCGTGGTAAGGACGGCGCCCGTATTCTCTTTCTTGGGCAAGAACAAACAAGGCTATCTGTTCGTGACGCATGACCCGCAATCGGATTACATGTCGGCTCCGGCGATGGAGGCCTTCACGAAAACGCTGGCCGCCCGGAATTTGGCACAGGCCGATGTTGCCGTGTTCAATCTAGCGCAGCACGGAGAGCAAGTAGTTATCTCGGACTTGGTTTCATTTTTCAAGCCGCGTGCAGTCATCTTGCTGGGACCCACCGCCCCGATGCTGGGCATACCCGCCCTTGCGTTCAATACCGTTGGGGCGGTCGGCGATGTCGCGGTTTTCCAGACTTATTCGTTTGACGTGTTGATCCAAGACGCTGAGAAGAAAAGTACGTTTTGGCCTGTATTAAAATCACTCTTGGTATGATGGATTTGGTTTTTGCGACAAACAACGCGCATAAATTAGCGGAAGTGCAGTCTATCGTGGGCGATCGCTTTCGGATTCGTAGTCTAGCCGAGATTGGTTGCGACGCCGATATTCCCGAGACTGGTGACACGTTTGAAGAAAACGCCGCACAAAAAACCGAGTACATCATCACTCATTTTGGCGACGATTGTTTTGGCGACGATTCGGGGTTGGAAGTCATAGCCTTGGGGAATGAGCCAGGCATTCGTTCGGCGCGGTATGCCGACACGCGGGATATGGAACGCAACATCGATTTGCTGCTGCATAAGCTGGGCAATCATCCGGATAGAAGGGCGCGGTTTCGTACGGTCATATCCTTGCGCATTGGTAGCCAGCATCACTTTTTTGATGGTACCATCGAAGGGTCGATCGGATATGAGCGAAAAGGCACCGGCGGTTTCGGCTATGATCCCATATTCACCCCAATAGGCGCCGATCGGACATTCGCCGAGATGACCGCCGAAGAGAAGAACGCCATCAGCCACCGGGCTATTGCCACGCATAAATTAGCGGCGTTTTTAAGAGAATTTGCCGTGTAAGGAGGTGCTTGGCGGCAACTAGCCCTCGTTTTGCCGCAGCGGCACACGAAGGTTTATCTTCCCCCTACTTCGGTGCGGTCACCGGGTAGATTCGCTAATCGGCACGTATTCACCCGGTCGGTTGACGGAATGCAAACTGGCGGTCAGGTGAAAGTCTGTGCACACTATTTTGCTTGTTTGCAATCGTTTCGTGCCTTAGTTGAAAGAAACTAACTGATAACCAGATGAAACCGACGCTGCTTTTCCTGTTTTTCCCAATTTTAACGTTTGGTCAGGATCCCCGCGGCTTGGAGGACAAACGCACACCCTTTCCGGATGGATATTCGATGGGATTCCCTGTTCCCGAGTTGAACGTGTCCGGTCTCCGTGTAGGATTGTCGATGGATTCCGTTGTGCGAAAGGATACGGCCAACTTCATGATTAATTGCGGGTGTGGCGGGAAGCGTGCCGAACCGCAGGTTTTTGTGAACGGCAAGGAAATGCTTCCGACCATAATTTCGGGATTGGACGTGCAACATATTGTCAAAATTTCAGTAGAAAAGGAAGGTGACTATGCCGATCAAGGCGCGATTTTTATAGAAAGCAGACAACGGATCAAGGGAAGGGATTTTCATTCATTAGCTACTTATCTGAAGTCGCAGTTCCGCGATTACGACAAACGCCAGGTGGCTACATACATCATCAACGGCACGGTATATTCCAATCCAGAAATCCTTTTGCACAAGGAAAATGACCGTGTGGTGTTCGTGAGCGTCTCCTACGGACAGGAGGATGGGCATGTTGTCGGAGATACGCAAAATAAAAATACCTATACCATTACTACCCAAACAGCCAAAGGCAATACGTCGGGTGGGGCCGGTGCGCATGCCGCAGCCGCACTCTAACCCAAATCAAAACTTTATCGTTTCCGCACTTTTCCGATTAAAGGTATATTTGGAAAAAATCTAACGGTATGAAAAGGCTATTTTCTGTCTCCAACCCGAAGTGGGCGATTAATTTCGCAGCGCTTGCACTCCGTCTGGGCTTGGGAATACTGATGATACCGACCTACGGATATGGCAAGCTGGTCAATTTTGGTGAAAAAAAAGGTGATTTCTACAACTTTGTTGGGATAGGTAGCGAGCTGTCGATGGGTTTGGCGATTTTTGCCGAGCTGGTATGTTCCATGCTGATTATCGTCGGCCTCTTTACCCGGTTGGCCACCATTCCCTTGATGATAACCATGTTGGTGGTTATCTCTATCCACGACTGGCAGCTGTTTGACAAGCACGAACTCGCACCCGCATTTCTGACCGGCTACACGGCAATCTTATTATTAGGCCCAGGAAAATTCAGCTTTGACGCGTTGATTCAGAAGGGGCGCAGACGCTAAGCGAACGAACCTAGTCCACCTGTCATCCATCGGATTTTGCGGTAGTAGTGGTGGCGGGGACGATGGGTGCGATCGGCGCGAGGTGCCGTTTGAAGCGCGCCCTTGCCGGTTTAACTGTTCGCCGATTGTGATGGAATCCGGCGGGGCGGGTATGGTGTCTCTACGAAGGGTGTCCATCACCGGTTTAACCGATTCCGGTAGACCAATGCTGTCGCGGTGCGTTTCAGTTAAGATACCGTCTGGGGGGAGTACTTGGAGCGTATCTGCTGCTATTGCGCCAGTTTCCTGAGCAGGGTGCAATGGTGCGGGTATGTCCTCCGAATCGCCAGTCTCCTCGGCAGGGTCATTTCCCGTGGATACGGCGGTAGTGTCTGTCGGAACCGCTGTCGTACCGATTTCCCGTTTTCGGGCTAAGAGGTCTTCCTTGGACCTGGGTCGATCGCCCGGCTTCCAGACAAACCCGGAGAGTATTTCGGCTTCCTGTGTCACCAAATGCAGCGGCGAAAATTTACCTTCGATGGCACGAATAGGGATAAACTGCGTGATTTCGTTATTTTCCACCAAGAGCTTGATTCGGCTGCTACGACTGTGGTACATGTCTTGGTATCGAATGTTGTTATCGTCGCGGGTGTAATATATGCTTTCGGCATTTCCGTCTACAAATAGGCGCTCCAGCTCATTATTTGCAAAAAAACCCGTTATTTTTCGTCCCTTAATTTGGTTGAATTTCGTGGAATCATGTTCGGTGTTGACGAGGAAGGCATTTCCGAGTAACAGCAAATTGTCGAGCGATTCATTGACAATTTGCATGTACATTGTGTCTGACGACATTTGGGAGCCCTGCGCCCAGACCATTGGGCTGCCGAAAAATCGCATCATGGAGTCGGGGTAGCCGTAATAGGCAGAGTCGGCGACGGCCTGCAAATCGGATTTGAAGAGCCGGACGTTGCGGTAGGCTTTGATAATGCGCGTGGTAGTGGTCGTGTCCGGTGCTAGGGAGTCCGTTATGAGCGAGTCTACTGGTATGCGCTGCGTGGCTTCCACCGCTTTGGCTAGCAGGCTGTCAGCCTCGCCACCCGTAGGGATGGTGGCCTCAGCGCGCAAGATACTGTCGGCAGCGAGGTTGCGTTCCAATATTTCCCGACCGGCGGAGAGGGGCACCGTTTGTGCGCGCCTGGATAGCGCCTCTGCGACGATACTATCTTTAAGGGCGGCTCGTTCTTCTTGCGACACGTTTACCGAATCCTTTATGACGTCGAGGCTGATATCCAGGGGCACGGTGTCACCGGGCGGGCCATCCGACCGGAGGGAGTCCGCAGGCGCTGTGCCGAGGCTATCCTGGGGAACACCATCATCGAACCCTTCGCGGAGAAGCGTTTCATCTCCCTGCATGCCCTCGTCTTCGAAGTCTCCAAAATCGAGTCCATCATCAAATTCACCGCCGTCGCGGTCTAGATTGAAATTCATGGGCAGGTAATCCTTGAGCAGGATAAGTTGGGAAAAAAGCGTATCCGCCGTCATGTAAATCGAATCGGTACGCGCGGTTTCGGGAGCTGGCCCCTCGGCAAGCGAATCAGCCGACAATGAGTCAGCCGTTAGTGAATCGGGGGGCACGGGCGGTGTCGCCAATAGGGAATCGGGAACCCGTACGAGGTCAGCTGGGCCAGACATTGAATCTTGGGCAAGGCTGTCGGAAGGAGCTTGTTGGTCTCGGGTGACGGTGATGACGAGCGGATTTTGCGTCATCGTAATGGATTCGTGGGCTTTATTATACAGGCCAAGACCACCGGACATGTAGAAGACGTCCGCCGTATCAATAAACAGCACGTTATGGACGGCCCGACCGTTGCCCGAGTCACCGTCATAGTACAGGCTATCACCGGTCAGAAATCGGGATCCCTCGGTGTAGAGGTTGTTTTTTCCGAACCGAGCATGCTCGGTGACGGTATTATATTCCCCGCTTTCCGTATAGAGATTTTGTTCTTCTTCCCCCTTAATATTCGTTGGGCCATAGAAATACACCATTTTGGTTGCGGTGTTGTACCGCATGGTATCGGTGTAAATCTGTGTGTTAGGTGTTCGGACGATTACATTATGCCGAAAGTAAGCGTCTTGCGTATTATCGAAATAATAGGCGTTTTGGCTGGTGATTGTGTCCGTTTCGTTCACAATTCGGCCCCCTCCCGTATACGTGCCGACACCACCCCGCATATTGTATGTGAGGTAGTTGGTCGTTAATACGGACTGCGCGTCAATCATTCGCACATTATTGGTGAGGATGGCCACCTGTGTGTCTTCGGTGTAGTGGAGCTTGTCAGCGTATATAACCGTGCCGTTAGGCTGGGTGATGATCACACGTCCGAAACCCTCGAAAAACGTGCGTTGCGTCGTGTCTTGATAAATGTAGCCGCTATCGGCGGAAAGCGTGGAACCCTTATGTTGATATACCGGGCGGTAGTTAATCATGCGGTTTTGTGCTTGTTGGATGCGACTCCCCGCGGAGGAAATCATAATCAGCTTGTCGTCCTGCCCGTATGCCCACGAGAGGAAGAGAAGAGGCGCAAGCAACAACAGGCAACACTTTTTCACGGTGACAAAAATAGCATTTTTGGGGATGCTAGCCACAAAAATTAATCCATGTTGGGGTTGGCGCTCGTTAAATATCGTTAACTTTGGGTTATGGTAATCCTAGACCGTTTCGCCGCATTCGTTAAAAGCGAAGGGCTTTGCCAGCCTCATGACCGTGTTTTGTTGGCGGTCAGTGGCGGTATGGATTCTATGCTCATGCTCCATTTATTTGTCCAGGCGGGATATACGCTGGGCGTGGCGCACTGCAATTTTTCCCTGCGGGGCGCCGATTCCGACGCCGATGAGCAGTTGGTGCGCGACGCTGCAGCGCGGCTGGGCTTACCTTTCCACACACGACGCTTTGAAACTGAAAGCTACGCGGCTACCCATGGCATTTCGATACAAATGGCCGCGCGCGACCTCCGCTATGCTTGGCTGGAAGAGATCCGCCAGACGGGCGGTTATCGCTTTATCGCTGTAGCCCACCATCTTAACGATAGCTTGGAAACGGCACTGATTAATTGGGTGCGAGGCACCGGCTTGGCTGGCATGTCGGGAGTTTCTCCCAAGCGGGGATGGATTATCCGTCCGTTGTTGTTCGCTACGCGCGAAGAGGTGGCGGAGGCCGTGGAATGCCTAGCATTGGATTACCGTGAAGATGCTTCCAACCGGTCCGTCAAGTATGCCCGCAACAAAATCCGACTGGAGGTGGTGCCGGCACTTAAGGAACTGAATCCGAGTTTGGAGAAAACCTTTGCGGCGAACGTTTTTTTCTTTTCCGAAAGTCTGGAACTCGTGGAGCGAGAAGCGGAACGGTGCCGTGCCCAACTACTGGAAGAATATGAAGACGGGCGTTTTCGGTTAAGCCGACAGGCCATCACTGCGCTCGTTCCGCAACGTTTGTTGCTAACCGAAATGCTGCGACCTTTCGGTTTTGGGGTATCGGCAGTTAACGATTTGCTGGGAATAGACGAAGACGTGTCTGGAAAGCAAATCGAAACAGATAGTCACGTGCTGTATGTCGATCGAGAATACGTGTTTATCCACCCACGCTGGAGTGCTTTGCCAGGGGGCGAAGCCGTCATCGCGCACGTCGACGAAGCTGTTCGTTGGGGGAATTACGAATTTGTAGCCACAGAGTCATCGGATACGCGCATCGTTGCTGATCCATGTTCCGTCCAGTTTGATGCCGCCTTGCTGCCACTGCCCTTGCGCGTGCGCGGTTGGCGGCACGCCGATACGTTTCGGCCATTGGGGATGCGGGGGTCAAAAAAATTAAGTGACTATTTTGTGTCGATGAAAATACCCCTGTTCCAGAAAGAGCATATCCCCATCGTTACCACGGCGGCAGGCGATATCGCATGGGTGGCACCATACCGTATGGACGATCGTTTCAAAATTACCGACAAAACAAAAAAAGTGATAACTTTAACCTGTGTGCACGTCGCATAACGGAACGGGTGAGGCGAACCAACCTGAAAAAATGAAAGATAATCCCATATTTGTTGAAAACCAGTACATGGGCCGCGATCGGATCTGGTTGAGCGTCAGGTTGGTGTTGGCGTTGTTCTGCTTTGTTGCGTTCTATATCAATATCGATCGTGAGGTCGATAGTCAGCTTTTTTTCATTGCGGGAGCAGCCATTGTGGTGGTATCGATTATCATGATGTACATGTTGCACTATCGCATTTTGGTGGCGCCCGGTAGTTTGTTGATCAGTGGTTTGTGGACGTCTCGGTTAGTGAAAGTCGATCTACACGGCATCGTGTCGGTGGAGCAAAAGCCGTATAGCAAGTTTTTTATCAACAATCCGGTGTATAACCTCCACCAGCGGGGAAAGGTGCGTTTTTACGCGGGTGGCAAGGACGCGGTCTGGTTGACGGACCGCGACGGGCTGACCTATGTAATCGGCACGCAACGTGCTGCCGAGTTGGAACGGGCAATCCGTAAAGCCAAAGCCCAAAATTTATAGACTTGGGTGGGTTTTTGGGAAATGTAATTCGGATGACCGTTTTTATAGCACTTTTTATATAGCTTTGTATTTGTCGTAAACAAGAAATTGTTCGGATGTACACGTTGTTGAAATTTTTATTTGTCGCTATTTTGGTGTTGTGGCTATTGCGGATGGTGGTTCGGTTAGCATTACCCTATCTCGTGCGCAAAGCATCTGAAAAGATGATGGGGCAGGCGAGGGACCAATTCCAGCAGCAGTACGGCGGGCAAACTCGTCAGGCTCGACACGAAGAACGCCGCTCTCCAGACGGTAAAATAACCATCGACTATGTCCCGCCAAAGAACCAACGCTTTAAGGACGGACCTAAAAAGGCGGGCGAATTTGTGGATTACGAGGAAATCAAGTAACGGTGTCGGCGCCAAACCGCGCGGCCCGTATCTATCTGCATGTGGCTAAAACAACTTTCCCTGCTAAACTTCAAGAATTACTCGGAGGCCTCGCTGGCTTTTTCGCCGGGTGTCAACGCGTTCACAGGACCGAATGGCGCAGGAAAGACCAATCTACTCGACGCCATACACTACCTCTCACTGTGTAAAAGTTATTTTAACCCAATTGATTCCCAGCAAATCAAGCGTGGACAAGACTGGTTCATGGTGCAAGGTAAGTTCGAAAAAGACGGAATAGAAGACGCGGTATCCTGTAGCATCAAGCGCAACCAGAAAAAGCAGTTTAGAAAAAACAAGAAGGAATACGCCCGCCTGGCGGACCATATCGGTCAATTTCCTATTGTTATGATTTCGCCCAGTGATAGTGCCATCGTATCGGATGGCAGCGAAGAGCGACGACGTTTTGTCGATAACGTGTTGTCGCAGACGGACCCTATTTATCTGGAAGAGCTGATTGCATATAACCGCGTGCTAACGCAACGCAACAGCTTGCTGAAGCAAGTGTCGCCACGGGACCACTTGGATGCCAGCCTGCTTGAAGTATTGGACATGCAGCTCGTCAAATCCGGTTTGCTCGTATTCGAACGGCGGCAGGCTTTCCTTGAGAAATTCATCCCTTATTTCGATCGGCACTACCAGTTTTTATCGGACGATGCCGAAACAGTGTCGCTCCAATACGAGTCAATGCTCCTGCACGACAGTTTCGATCACCTGTTGCAAAGTAGCTTGCCGAAGGACCGTCTACTACAGCGGACCACGGCGGGTATCCATAAAGATGATTTGCTGTTTGCCATCCACGGCGACATGCAATTGAAAAAATTCGGCTCGCAGGGTCAGCAAAAATCATTTCTCATTGCGTTGAAGCTGGCCCAGTACAGTTATCTGGTTGCACAAAAGCAGTTTAAGCCTTTGCTTTTATTAGACGATATTTTCGATAAATTGGACGATAATCGTATTCGGAAACTGATGCAGATGGTATCCGACGGGGATTTTGGACAGATTTTCCTCACAGATACTGATGCGGGCCGAATAAGCCGTATCTTTGAGCAAATAGGCAAGGAGATCCGCATCTACACGGTCAACGCCGGTGCGGCAACAACCACAACGCAATACGATGGATAGGGGTAAGGATTTGAACATGAAAGAGGCGATCAAACAGATGCTCAAGGTGTACCGCCTTGACCGGAAGTTTGACGAAACTGCGCTCATTGCCGCCTGGCCGGAGCTGATCGGTTCCGCTATCGCTAATCGCACCACCCAACTTTACATTCGCGACAAGAAACTTTACGTCAAAGTCGAATCAGCGGTGATCAAGCACGAGTTGATGTTGATGCGTCGCCAGATCCTTGGACGTATGAACGAGCATGTAGGCAAGGTCATTGTCGAAGAACTCGTGCTATTGTAGCCTAGCTAGTTTTACCAAAAGCGGCCAGCCCGCAATTCGTTTCCCCAAGCTTTGAAAAAAATGGCGGCGAACGGTTTCCGCACGCCTCCATTCGGTCATTTCGAATAGCATAAATTGAACGTTAGGTGGCCAGATCCCACCGTCCTCATGATAATGCGCTGGCGACAGACGATGACGTGTCTGATGCCAAGAAGAGGCGTGTGGCCGCAATTCCCTCGGCTTCGACTTAATCGTTAACCTGTTTACTTGCCGATTCCGGATGCTAATCCTGTGATGACGGCTGCTTGATTAGCCATTTGTCCTATAATGTGGTTCGATCATATTGTTTTGAATTTAAAAGTTGTTTAGCCAGGTCTGATAGGCCTCCAGAAAGGATTTGAGGAAGTCCGCTGTTTCTTTCACTAAATTTCCCTTCCCGTCAAACAGCTCATGAGCGCTGCCGATGTACGCTTCGGGTTGTTGCATCATAGGCACATCCAGAAACACCATGGATTGGCGGAGGTGGTGGTTGGCCCCAAAGGCCCCCAGACCACTCATCGACACGCTTACTACGGCACTCGGTTTGCCAGCCCAGGCGTTCTGCCCATAAGGGCGTGACGCCACATCGATTGCATTTTTCAGGACGGCCGGCACACTGCGGTTATATTCCGGCGTGAAGAATAGGCATCCGTCGGAGTTTTTGATTTTTTCGCGAAAGTTGGCCCATTCTGCAGGCGGATTGCTCTGATCTAGATCTTCATTGAAATGCGGCAAGTTACCGATTTCCAAGATGTTCAGTTTTAAACCTTCGGGAGCCAGTTTTGTGGCCGCTAGTGCAAACTTTTTGTTGAGGGAGTCTTTTCGGAGACTGCCAACCAGAACTGTGATTTTTTTGTCTGACATGGTATGTTGTTTTTAAGGGTTTCCTCAATGTTACGTCGTTATCGGAACTCCCCGAGAATATTGCATTGTTGCTGACAGGGTGGTCGCGATCAAATTTCATGATGCCTGCACCAAAGTCAGATTCTCGGCCAGAACCTATTTACAGAGGACAATCAATAGGCCCAATCTGTTCGCTAGAGCCCAGGGAAATCTTTTTTGTGAAAACTTCCTAAGCAAACGACTTGATCTACCTACTTAGGGTCAGTTTGGTGGCATCTGTTTTTATGGTTGCAGCAATGCATGGATGTGATGTGAAGTACATAAAGGAAGGGCGGTGGCTTGTCAATGAAAAACGACAAAAGTTAGTTGGCCAGCGGGTGAATCGGCTACGTGTGCGGACAGGGCTAGACCACGCTCGGAAGGCCGGCGAGAAAGCTCTCTGAATGTCTTTGTCGGGCGTGCCCGTATGCATCCCCTGGAAACACCAGAGGAGGTGTAGTAGTCAAGCTACAAATCTTTTTAATTGTAATAAGGGCGTGCCATTTTTTATTCATTGTGTTGTAACCTTGCGATACGCAAAGCATTAGGTGACATAACCTTCTCTCGCAAGAACGATGAAAAAAAAGATCCTTTTGATCGAAGACTCAACAAGCACGCAGAAGCTGCTCTATTTTATGTTGTCTAAGGAGTACGATGTTTTCGTTACTTCCAATGGCTATGAGGCGTTTCTGTGGCTCGAGCAGACCAAGTATATACCGGATCTGATTATCATGGATTGGATCATGCCGTATATGGACGGCAAATCGTTTTTAAAATGTATTAAGGTAAGCGGGCTGTATAGCGAAATCCCGGTTATCGTGTTATCCTCTAGCATGGAGGTTAAAGAGGAAGTCAGATTAATGTCTTATACCATTTCCAAAAGCCTATCTAAACCTTTCAACCCCCTAGAGTTGATGGAGTCTATCAGTGAAATATTTAATATCCGTTATGGAGTCATTAACTAATACCTTTGAAATTGATACACTTCCACGTTCGATTATTTATTGCGGATTAGCCCACGTCGAGGAGCTGACCGCGCAATTCGATAATAAATCGGTGTCGCTCTCGTGTATCGACAGTCTTGCTGAGTTAAAGTCCCATTTTAGGGAGTTGGACTTCATGTCTCTTCCTGAGGCGTTGGTCATTGAAGTGAAATCGGAGGTAGAGATGCTTTCTTCCTTTTTGGAAGAACTGCGCTCAAACCTGCTCACGAAAAGCCTTCCAGTGGTTTTGTTGGTGCTTAAAGGCGACTATCGGAGCATGGTAGACCGTTTCAGCCATCAAGTGGACGATATCTATTTTTATCCTTTTCCCATTGGGCATATCAAGGCGCGCATCCAGTTCCTGCACAAGATCCGGATGGCTGGCGATTCAACCCCTTCGTTTCCCTCCAACCTGTTTAGTGCCAATGACTATCGGATATCGTGGGGCAAGCGGCTGTTTGACGTGCTCGTCGCCGGTGGCATCTTGGTCGCCGCGCTGCCGATTATGGCCATCATCGCGTTGCTTATTAAACTCGATTCTAAAGGACCTATCCTTTATAAAAGCAAGCGTGCGGGATCAGGCTACCGGGTATTCGATTTCTATAAATTTAGGTCGATGCGTGACAATGCAGATAAGGAGTTGGAAAGGCTTAGTAAGGAATTTAACCAATACGCCGACAGCGGCGAAGATGCAGCATTCGTCAAAATCAAGGACGACCCGCGTGTCACTCGCCTGGGAGCGTTCCTCCGCAACAGCAGCCTCGATGAGTTGCCGCAACTCATTAACGTACTCAAGGGCGACATGTCCCTCGTAGGGAACCGGCCGTTGCCCCTGTATGAAGCCGTACAATTAACATCAGACCAATGGGCCGCCCGTTTTTTGGGTCCAGCGGGCATCACCGGTTTGTGGCAAGTGACCAAACGTGGCAAATGCGACATGTCTGACCAGGAACGTCGCCAGCTGGATAATTACTACTCCGAGCACGCGTGCTTCCGAATGGATATGAAAGTTCTCCTACAGACCCTTCCTGCCCTCTTCCAAAAAGAGAACGTCTAACGACCGTACGGGGAGCCAGCTGCGCGCCGAGCGCTGTGCCGGGTCCCAGCTTGGCAGTTTGGCCTATTTTCCTAGCTTTGTAAGCTAAGCTTGCAAAACAACCTAATTATGAAGCACATTGTCCGGGTTACGCTCAACCTCTCGCTCATCACCTTGTTTCTGTCGTGCAACCGTGCGGAACAGTCAAATAACACTACATCAGGACTTGACCCGCAGCATTTCCAACGCGTGGTTGACGGTAAGCGCACCAATCTTTTTGTTCTGCGGAACGCTGCCGGCGCAGAAGCCTGCATTACAAATTATGGTGGCCGAATCGTTTCCTTATTGGTGCCCGATTCGCGCGGCGAGCTGCGCGATGTGGTCTTGGGTTTTGACTCGCTCGACGACTATACGGCCGGGCCATCGTCTTTCGGCGCCACGATAGGACGCTTTGCCAATCGCATCTCAGAAGGGAAATTTGAGTTGGACGGCGATACGATACGGCTTGACGTCAATAGCGGTAATCATTCCATACATGGCGGGTACCACGGGTGGCAGTATCAAGTGTTCCATGCCACTCAACCTTCAGACAGCACCTTGTCACTTTCTTACGTGTCACCCGATGGGGAGGGTGGTTTTCCCGGTACAGTTGTTGTTGACGTCAATTTCCGATTAGCGCATGACAACGCCTTGCACATTGAATATCACGCTGAAACGGACCGGAAAACGGTGGTTAATATGACTAACCACAGTTTCTTTAACTTGTCGGGCGATGCCAGGCAAACGGTGTTGGATCACGTCCTTTTTGTCCGCGCCAGCCACTTCACGCCGCTCACCGAAACTTCGGTGCCAACGGGCGAGATTTGGCCTGTAGCGGGTACGGCGTTTGATTTTACGCAGCCCTTAGCAATAGGCAGCGCCACGCAACGCGACAGCTTGCGCGAACAGTTGCAACGGACACAGGGTCTCGACCATAATTTTATTCTCGACACTGAGGGAGATCCCACTGTGTTGGCGGCAAGCCTCTATTCGCCGGAGAGTGGTATTGCGATGGAGGTGTTTACCAACGAGCCGGGTCTGCAGGTATACACCGGCAATATGTTGGACGGTTCGCGCACGGGAAAGGGGCAGGTTCCCTTCCACAAGCATACGGCCATATGCTTGGAAACCCAACATTTTCCCGATTCGCCGAATAATCCACACTTTCCATCGACGATATTGGAACCAGGGCAACGGTATTATAGTGTTTGCACCTACCGCTTTAGCGTAGTCGACTAGGCTAAAATGGTGTGGATGGAATCGCGGAGGTAAGATCCGGTTTTAATCCGATAATGGCAGACAATTATTCGGCTATCCGAGTCGCCATTCGTGGTAATTTCGTATTTTCGCGCCTTATGGACAACCAACTGGTTTTATATAATACACTGACACGGACGAAAGAACCTTTTGCGCCGCTTAACCCACCGTTTGTAGGGATGTATGTGTGCGGGCCGACGGTCTATAGTGACGTACACCTCGGCAACTGCCGAACCTTTGTCTCCTTTGACCTAATCTATCGGTACCTGCTGCATCTGGGGTATAAGGTGCGCTATGTACGAAATATTACGGACGCAGGCCACCTCGAGGGAGACAATGACGAAGGGGACGACAAGTTTGCCAAGAAAGCGAAGCTGGAGAAGCTGGAGCCCATGGAGATTGTGCAGAAGTATACGTTGGGTTTCCATGAGGTTCTGCGCTGTTTCAACACGTTGCCCCCCAGTATTGAGCCCACCGCTACGGGCCATATTTCCGAACAGATTGAAATGGTCAAGCAGATTATCGACAATGGGTATGCCTACGTCGTAAATGGTACGGTGTATTTCGACGTGGAGAAATATGTGCAAGCCAACGACTATACCATTCTCACCAACCGAAAGCTGGAAGACATGCTCAGCAATACGCGAGAGCTCAGCGGACAGGACGAGAAGCGGGGCCGGCTCGATTTCGCGCTATGGATTAAGGCAAAGCCCGAGCATATTATGCGCTGGCCGTCTCCATGGGGCGTCGGGTTCCCCGGATGGCATATCGAATGCTCGGCGATGAGTAGCAAGTACCTAGGCGATCAGTTTGACATCCATGGCGGAGGAATGGATTTGGCCGCGACGCACCATACCAATGAAATCGCCCAATCCCAGGCTTGCAACCATACTACGCCCGCAAAGTACTGGATGCATACCAATATGTTGACGGTCAACGGCGCCCGGATGTCCAAGTCGGCGGGAAATGGCTTCCTTCCGCAGGAATTATTTTCTGGCGACCATCCTTTGCTAGACAAAGGATATTCGCCGATGGCGGTGCGTTTCTTTATGTTGCAGGCGCATTACAGAAGTACCTTGGATTTTTCGAACGAGGCACTTGACGCTGCAGAAAAAGGGTACCGTCGCCTCATGAATGCCGTCGCGCTTTTACCGAAGTTGAAGGCTTCCGCAAAAAAGGCCGAAGTAGACATACAGTCGATTCGCGAGCGCAGCTATGCGGCGATGAACGACGACTTCAATAGTCCCGTGCTTATCGCCGAGCTTTTTGAGGTGGTGCGGATTATCAACAGTATCTACGACGGCAAGTTGGCTGCCGACGAGGCTGCCCTAGAAGATATCGGTCGATACATTAACGATTTCGTTTTCGATATACTTGGGTTGCTGGAGGAGCAAGACGCGGGAGACGATAGCTTTGCCAAGCTCATGGATTTGGTGGTCGCGTGGCGCAACGAGGCAAAGGCGAATAAAGACTACGTTACCTCAGATCGAATTCGCGAGGGGCTCAGTTCGATTGGCGTGCAGCTGAAGGACAGTAAGGAGGGTACCCTTTGGAACAAGATTTGATAAGTCGGTAGGTTTATATGCTCGTGGGGCCTTAATCCAGCACGAATCAGAATACGTTTACTATGTATCATACTTTATTGATCACTTCGGCAAGGTGCTTGGTAGGTTTGGCGTGTGTCCTGACCTTACTGTCTGTACCGGCATGGGGGCAATTGCCCGACAAAGTCGGAAGCCTATTGGCTGCGGACCGGGCGGCAGCACGGGTCTCATCCAGCCAAGGTGCGTATGCCGCTCTGCAAAGCATCGTAGACCAAAATTCGTTTCTTTTCACGCCTGATCGCGTGAACGCCGTGAGTTACCTGCGGAGCCGACCTAACATGCCGGATGTGCTGCACTGGGAGACGAATTTCAGCGTAGTGGCCAAAAGCATGGAATGGGGTGTTACGGCGGGGCCCATGACTTTCCAGCGTGTCGGTGCCCGCAAACGCCAAGGCGAATACGTGACGGTGTGGAAGCGGGACCGCAAGGGGGTGTGGAAAGTAGCGTTGCGGGCAGAAGTGGAACATACCGGTACTAATCCCGATATCAAGCCCATGTTTTTCGAGCCGCAAAACGACAATTATGTTCGCCACCGATCCAAGGCCCGGCTTGCCCAGCGCGATGATATCATCAAAAGTAACGAGGAGCTGTTCTCCTCTGTGTCGAAATCAAATGTACAGGCTGCCTACAACGAATTCCTAGCCGAGGACGCACGGTTTCTCTACCCATGGCAGGCACCCATTGAAGGTAAAAAGGCTATCATTGGTTTTTTAAGCAAGCAGAACATCGACATCGTGACGGAGCCGGAAGAGGTCAACCGCGCTTATAGTGGCGAATGGGCTTATTCATATGGCACCGCTACCGTCCATACGGCGGAAAAAGCAGTGCCCTTCCGCTACCTGCGTATTTGGAAAATGCAGGACGATTACCAGTGGCACATCCAGATAGAGATGCTTTTCGAACGATAAGGGGAGCTGCCAGAACAAAAAAGCACGGAGGAATTCCTCCGTGCTTTTTTATATAAAAACGTGATTGCGTTAGACGGCTATATCCGTATCCATGAGGAAGTCCTCGTCGCGCAGGTGCACGATTTCAGTTGCTTTTTCGTAGTTCGTTGATTTCTTCGAGAAGAAGTCGTGTTGAGTGGTTTCTACATTTAATCCATTGAGTACGATGGGGTTTACGTTTTTCACTTCGTACTTCGCCGGAAAACCTAGGTTCATCAACGCTTTGTTTGCGTTATAACGAACGTATTCTTTCACTTCAGCAGTAAGGCCTACATCCGTATAGACGTCTTCGGTGTATTTAAGCTCATTTTCGTACAGTTCTTCGAGCAGGTTGTACATCTTTTCCTTCGTTTGCTCGGGATTGGGCAGCGTACGGTATACGTCTTGTGCCAATAAGCCCACGAAGATACCATGGATAGACTCGTCGGCTACGATTTTTTTGATGATGTCTGCACTGGCAACCATGTGGCCCTGGCCGCATAGCCATAGCGGGATGAAAAAGCCACTGTAGAAAAGGAAGGACTCCAGAAATACCGAAGCGACCATTCCCATAAACAGGTCTTCCTTACTGATATCACGCGACTCTAGCTTGCGATAATGCTTGTCGATCATCGCCGCCTTAAATTGGAGGTGCTTGTTGTTTTGTACCCATTCAAAGACGTCTTCGATGTCTTTCGAAGTAGCCACGGTGGTGAATATCGTCGAGTACGATTTTGCGTGGATGGCTTCCATCATGCACATGTACGACAGTACGGCCTTATTTTGGAGGGAATCCACGTGGTCGATAATCATCGGCATGCCCGTGTGGCTTTGCAAGGTGTCTAGCAAGGTAAGGCCACCCAACGCTTTTTTGTAGCACTGGCGCATTTCAGGCGATAGGGACTTCCAGCTGTCGATGTCCTTCGAAGGGATGTATTCGGTGTCAATCCAAAACTGTTTAATGTTTTGTTCCCAAAACATCAGGGCGTAGTCGTTGTCTGGCACGTTCCAGTTGACTGCTTTGTATTTCTTGTTTGCATTCATGGTGGTATTCATCATTCATGTGGGTTTTGGACAAGAGATACGGAGCCGCTGAGCTCCGTATCTCTTTCTGGTTTAATCAAGGCGGGCTGCTTTGCTTAAGCCGAGCAGGATACGCACTCTTCGATGGTCGATTTGCGCGTCCGCGTGTAATACAGGGATTTTAGTCCCATCTTGTGCGCGTAAATATAATATTTCGCCAGGTCGCGCGTGGTATCTTTCGAATTGGTGTGCAGGATCGTAGATACCCCTTGGTCAATGTGTCGCTGTATGACCGATATCAAGCGAAGCACCTTCATTTGGTCCATGTCATACGCTGACTTGAAGTAGAAATAATTGTCGTTCGTGAGGTAGGGCATGGGGTAATAGGTTGTGCTGTCCCCGTATTCGCGCACTTCGATGATGTCGACAATCGGCATAACGGAAGCCGTAGCGTTCATAATGTACGACGTAGACTGGTTAGGCGCAATCGCTAAGCGGTACGCGTGGTACACCCCGTGCTCGGCTACTTGGGCTTTCAGCTCGGTCCAGTCTTCTTTCGTCGGGATGTGTATGCCGGCGAAGAGTTCGGCCACTTTAATGGTGGTAGGGTGGTACTCTTTGCTGGTGTACATGTCAAAGTAAGACCCGTCTGCATAAGCGGATTTTTCAAAGCCTTTAAACGTCTTGCCACGCTCACGCGCTATTTCCATGGAGGCTTGCAGCGAGTAGAAATTCACCATCATGAAAAACACGTTGGCAAAATCCAGTGCTTCCTCAGATTCGTACATGATAAAATTCTTCGCTAGGAAGCCATGAAGGTTCATCGCGCCTAAGCCTACGCTATGCAGCTCCCGGTTGGCTTTCTGGATGGAGGGGACCATGGCTATGTCGGTAACGTCTGATACCACGGTCAAGGACCGCATCGCTGTTTTTACCGCTTCTTTTATCCGCTTGTTATCCATCACCGTAGCAATGTTGAGCGAGCCTAGGTTGCAGGAAATGCCATAACGGATGGTATCTTCCTTACCGTAGATGTTAATGTCGGAAACTTCTGAAATCTGCATGATTTCCGTACACAAGTTAGAAAACTTGATTTTTCCTAACCCGTTCAGCGCGTGATGGCGGTTCGCATTTTCCTTGAAGAAGATGTATGGGTATCCGCTTTCCTTCTGCGTCTGGGCAATCTTCACTAGCATATGGCGGGCATTGATCTTGCGCTTCTTGATACGCGGGTTTGTTATCAGCTCGTCATACATCTCGTCCATATCGAGTTCGTCAAGGTACTTGCCGTACTCCTGCATTACCGTATGCGGATGGATTAAGTAACAAGGTTCGTCTTTGGCGGCCAACTCCATAAACTTGTCTGGCACAATGATGCCAATCGAAAGCGACTTGATGCGCACTTTTTCGTCTACGTTGATTTTCTTGCAGTCGAGGAATTCTTCGATGTCGGAGTGGAAAATATTGAGGTAGACAGCCCCTGCGCCTGGGCGTTGGCCCAACTGGTTGGCGTAGGAGAAGGTGTCTTCCAGAATCTTCATGATGGGCAACACTCCTCCTGCACGGCCTTCGACGCCTTTGATGGCTTCGCCACGTGCGCGTATCTTCGAGATGTTGAACGATACACCGCCCCCGATGGAGGAGAGCTTCATCGCCGAATCCACGGCATATCCGATGCCGTTGAGGTTGTCGCCAATCTCGTCGAGGAAGCAAGAGACCAACTCACCCGAGCGTTTCTTGCCCGCGTTGAGGAAGGTAGGCGTAGCGGGCTGATACTCTTGGTTGATCAAGATTTCCGCATATTGCAACGCATGCTCCACGCCATCGTGGCGCCCGAGGAACAGGGCAACGGCCACCACGCGGTCTTCATAGCGCTCCAAGAATTTTTCGCCACTGTCATCGCGCAGGGCATAGCTCTGGAAGAACTTGAAGGCACTCATGAATGACTGGAACCGGAATTTCTTGCTAATCACGAAATCGTACACCTGCTCCATCTCTTCGTAAGTATACCACTCGTAGAAGTTAATGTAGTAGTCGTTTTCGATCAAATAGTCAATTTTTTCCTTCAACGTGTAGAAGAACACCGTGTTCTTGTTGACGTAATTGAGGAAATACGAGCGAACTGCCTCCTTGTCTTTATGCAGGCTGTACTCGTCATCATGTTTGATCATGATCTCGTTATTGAGCAAAATCCAGTTTTTTGCTACCTCGTTTGTTATCATAATGCTTGTTACTAATAGTGTCTATAAAATGTTTGACATCCTCAGGCGTGCCCGACAGTTCAAACTTTATGGCGGCTGGTATGCCGTACTTTGTACTAATCTTTTCTAACGCTATGCCGTAGTTCTGGCCCCAATTTCGGTTGCCGCTTGACGATACTGATTGAATATATGGGCTTGACTCCTGCAGGAAACGCGTCGTGGTTTCGGGCACATCGCCAAACCGGGTGGTAAATGTTACCAAATGGCCCCGTTCGCCGATGGGCATGTCGGGATGGATTTTAATCGCTTCCCAACCCGTGGCAGCTACAACCTCCTTGATAAAGCGCTCTGTATTGCCCGTTTTGCTATCGTAATAAATCCGCTCCATATCCTTTCGGGTTTAAAACCGTTAATTATTGGGCAGTGATTGCGGAAAGTTCCTCTGGCTTGAATCCGATGATGCGTTGTTTTTCCTGTTCCTGTTCTATGACGATTACGGTAGGGACCGTGCGTACTTTGTATTGGATGGCTAGCTCGGGTTTGTCAAATGGATTGACCGTTTCGTAAATGATTCCTTTCTGATCCAAAAATTCGGATACCTGATTGCAAGGAGCACAATCGTTTTTTTCGAATTTTATAACTCTTGTCATGTCTTAAAAAATTAATGTTTACGAAATGGGTGTTGCTAACTAAAAAAGCCGACATAGAGCCGGGCTGCGTTTAGGGAATTTAATGGCCTCCCTCGATGCTCCAACAAATATCACGGATTTATCTTCAGAAGCCTAACATTTGTTATCAACAGATGTTAGCTTTTCAACAAACCGCCATGTTTATTAGGTGGGTATTTGTGTTAGTTGGCTGTCTGTTAGGGTTTTGTGATGATTGTCAGGCAATTATCACAACCGGGTGGGACAGGATTATGACGCCTCGGCGGGAAACGTGGGCCGAGAATTTTGCTGTCAGATTTCGCTGCGCGTGGCGAACATACGAAGCGTGTCCCTTTCGCCCAAATCAAGGGTCAATTTTTTTCGAATTCCACATGTGGCGATTGCTTAATTCCCAGAAAAAGCTAGCTTTGTGACGAATGCCACGGACACATCAACCGAATGCATCCTATACCGCGAATCGACTATGGCTTCAACGCGCAAAGTTTCCATCATCACGATCAATTACAAGCAGGCTGCGGTGACCCGCGACTTGTTGCGTTCGGTAGCTCAGCACGTGGATGAAGAGGACGTGGAAGTGGTGCTTATCGACAATGGAAGTGCAACAGATCAGGAGGCTTTCTTTCGGGAAGTTTACCCGGGCGTCAAATACATACGATCGGAACGCAATCTGGGATTTGCGGGCGCCAATAACCTCGGAATAGCTCAGGCCGAAGGTGAGTACCTGTTATTTCTTAACAACGATACCGAAATCACCGCAGGCTACGTTAGAGCCATGCGTCTGGAGTTGGAAGCTCACCCCAATATCGGTTTGCTGTCTTCCCTGATCCTCTATTTTGAGGATAAATCCAGGATTCAATACGCAGGATATACGCCGATGAACTATTACACCGCACGTAATCGGGGCATCGGCGCCATGGAACGAGACGAGGGTCAGTACAATCATACCACATGCGTGACGGGCTACGCCCACGGGGCGGCGATGATGTGCCGCCGAGTGGATTTGGCTCGGGTGGGGCTGATGCCGGTCCAGTATTTTCTGTATTACGAAGAACTCGATTGGTGCGAGCAATTTAGGCGCGCAGGGCTGAAATGTGGCTTCACCGGAAAAGCTAAAATCTATCACAAGGAATCAATCAGCGTGGGCAAGGAAAGCCCCCTCAAGGCGTATTTTATGGCCCGAAACCGGTGGTTGTTCATCCGTCGGAATGCGAGCAGGGGACAGGCCTTGGTTTTTGCCTGTTATAACCTCTTGGTAGCTACGCCGGTGTCGATGGGGCGGAGTCTCTTGCGTAATCGAATTGACCTCGTGCGCGCCACTTGGCGGGGTACGTGGTGGAACTTGACCAATTCGCCGACCAGCACGACGCTCGGCGTAGAGATCGCTGATCGATAGCAGCCACATCATTCTTCCGGCCCGCACTAAGGGCGGACGATACCGCCAAAATAGACGTATACCAGTCCCCGCCGTTTTCGCTATCTTTGTCGGATGCAGCATCCCAGCTTCGACGACTTTAAGTTTAATAAACAGATACGCACCGCCATCTCAGAGGCAGGCTATACTGAGCCTACGCCCATTCAGGTAAAGGCTATTCCGCCGATCCTTGCAGGCCAAGATGTGATGGGGATCGCACAGACCGGTACGGGGAAGACCGCGGCCTTCGTGCTACCGATCCTGATGAAGCTTAGGTATGCCCAAGGAATGGACGCGCGGGCACTCATCCTGTCGCCTACACGCGAACTGGCCATGCAAATCGAAGAAAATATTCGCCAGCTAGCCACGTATACTGATCTCCGTACGGTCGTATTATATGGCGGTCTTGGCCCCAAGACCCAGAAGGAAGCGCTCGAAAAGGGCGTGGATATTATCGTGGCTACACCTGGCCGGTTTCTGGATCTATACCTCGACCAGTGCATCGTTACCAAACACCTGCAAGTGCTCGTGATGGACGAGGCGGACAAAATGATGGACATGGGCTTTATCGGCAAACTACACCGCATTTTGGAAGTCGTTCCCCGCAAGCGCCAAAACCTGCTTTTTTCTGCTACGATGGGTGAATTGGTGCATAAAATCGCGGGCGATTTCCTGGAGTTTCCGACCGTGGTGGAAGTGACAGCCCAAGCCACGCCCGCGCAGACTGTGCGCCAATCCCTATACCACGTGCCTAATCTTAAGACGAAGATAAACCTGCTAAGGCATTTGTTGGAGGACGATGAGGCATTCCATCGCTTGATCGTGTTTTGCAAAACAAGGGTGGTGGCCGACAATGTTTTTAACTTTTTGGAGCGCCGCTACGGGGCTGATGAGGTGCGGGTTATCCATGCCAATAAAGGACAGAATACCCGAATCAATTCAATCAACGCTTTCAAAGAGGGGAGCATCCGTATCTTGGTGGCAACGGATGTGGCCGCCCGCGGTTTGGACGTGAGCAACGTCAGCCACGTGATTAATTTTGACGTACCCATCGTGATCGAAGATTACGTGCATCGCATAGGGCGTACGGGACGGGCGTCCAATACGGGTGATGCCATCACGTTTTGTAATCCTGCGGAGGAGTACTATGTCCGAAAGATCGAAAAGCTGATTCGCCAGTCTATCCCCGTGGCGCCTATCCCAGAGGAAGTCTTCATTGAGGAAACGGGATTTGACGAGCGGCAAGAGATTGCGCGGCAAATCGACGGGCAAAAACGTAAAGAAAATCCGGACTTCAAAGGGGCTTTCCACGACAAGAAAAATAGCAACTTGAAGACGAGTAAGCCGAAACGGAAATCGGCTCCTTGGGCGGGTCGGACGAGCAAGGCTTCAAAAAGGAAGCGATGAGCAAATTTCGCATTACTCCCTTGAACTTCGTGTCCGCGGGGCTGCTTACTTGGTTGCTCTGGCGTATTTTGGCCGACGACTATACGCTAGGCTGGGTGGGTCTGATGCTCCTGCTCGTCGTAGCCGTCGTGATCGCCGACCAGTTTTTTCGGATTATGCTCAAGACACTGGGGCGTGTGTGGCTAATCGAGGGTTTTTTCGTAATATTGGTGTGCATCGTTCTATGGATTATCCGAGTGTGGTAGGCGAGCAACGAATTTCTACAAGCAAAGCAAGAAAATGAAGAAAGCTGAAATAAAACTCACCGTCGAATTGGACGGCAACAATGTCCCTGACAAGATTACGTGGGAGTCTTCTGACGGTGAAAGCCAGGAAGCCCTGCCCGCCAAAGCCATGTTTTTGGCGCTTTGGGATCATCAGTACAAAAACTCCATGCGTATTGATCTATGGACGAAAGACATGCCTCTGGATGAAATGAAACGTTTTTTCTACGAAACCCTGCAAACCCTGGGCGACAGCTTTGTCCGTGCGGCGGGGGACGACCCGATAGCCACGGCGGTCATAGGCGATTTGCGCGACTATTGCGCGCATTTTGCCGAAAAAATGGACATCCTGCAAAAGCAATAGCAAACGATTTCGCTTGCGATAGACAGATTCACGTTAATTCATCAACACGCATATTCATCGCTGCCAAATGAACTACTTTTTAGTTAAGTCCGAGCCATTCAAGTACAGCTGGACACAGTTTAACGAGGACAAACAGACTTTCTGGGATGGCGTGCGCAACTACCAGGCGCGCAACAACCTCAAGGCAATGAAAAAGGGCGATCTCGTCCTGTTTTACCACAGTAACGAAGGGAAAGAAGTGGTGGGTATCGCCAAGGTGGTCAAGGAGTACTACCAGGATCCCACGACAGACGACGAACGCTGGGTTGTCGTGGATTTGGTGCCCGTCGAGACACTCAGAACACCCGTTACGCTCGAGACGATCAAGCAAGACGAACTATTGCAGGACATGGCATTGGTGCGGCAAGGGCGCTTATCCGTGATGCCGCTAAAGAAAGAAGAATTCGACCGGATTGTGCAACTGGGTAGCGAATAACGAAGGTTTACTTAACCACTTCCCGGAAAAGGTTTTGGATTTCCGTGGCGTCTTTGGGTTTCAATTTACCGGCTAGTACCAGCCGCAGTTCGCGCCGTTGCAGCGCGCCTTCGTACAGTCTTTTTTCTTCCTCCGTTTCGGGTTCGAGTTGGGGTACCTGTATGGTCCGGCCGTTCTGGTCGATTGCCACAAAGGTATAAAAGGCCTCGTTGGAACGAACCTTAGTGCCAGACGGAATATTTTGCGCCCACACGACAAGCTGCACTTCCACGGAGGTGTTAAACGCACGGGTTACTTTCGCCTCAATACTGATTACGTCGCCCAGTTTGACGGGGTGTTTAAAAGATACGTTGTCTACCGATGCCGTCACGACGATTCGGTTGCAATGTTTCTGCGCAGATATTGCTGCGGCAATATCCATCCAATGGAGGAGTCGTCCGCCCATTAGGTTATTCAACGTGTTGGTGTCGTTGGGTAACACCAGCTCGTTCATGATCGTGTATGATTCTTGGGCTTTCTTTGCTTTCATGGTTCATTTGCACTACGTGAAACACCTCGACACTAGAGTCGTTTTAGCTGTTCGTCTACGATGGCCAGTCCTTCGCGAAAACTTCTGGGCTCGTAGCCCAACACCGCGCGGGCTTTGTCCAATACAAATCCGGTGCGCTTAGGCCGAGGCGCCGCCGTGGCGAAGGTGTCCGCACTCACTTCGTTGATGAGGGATTTGTCTAGCCCCCAGAAATCGGCTACCGCTTCTACCAATTCGTTGATGGCAAACATATCTTTACCGGAGATGTGGAAGATGCCCTCCGCTTCTTGGGTGGCGGTCAGCAAGCATGCTTCGGCAAGGTCTTCGGCCAAAGTAGGCATGCGCCACTGGTCATTGACGATATTGAGCGGATTGCCTGTTTCCAATGCTTTTTTTGCCCATAGAACGATGTTGCTCCGGCTCATGTCCGCCGTTACGCCATACACGATGATGGTCCGCAGGATGGCCCATTTGCAGGTCGATTGCCGTACCACGTTTTCCGAGTCCAACTTACTTTGGCCATACAGACTGAGCGGGTTGGGCACATCATCTTCCTTGTAGGGACCTTGCTCGCCGTCAAAGACGAAGTCGGTTGATAGATGTATGAAATGGATGCCGTATTGTTCGCTCAGGTCCACCAGTGTCTGCACTACCTCGACATTCAGCGCGTGGCAACCCTCAGGGTCGGTCTCACATGCGTCTACATTGGTCATGGCGGCGGTATGGATGATCGTGTCCGGACGATGGTGGGCGATGACGTGCGCCACGCGCGCCTTGTCTAGCAAATCGACATCTTCGTAGGTATAACCGGATTGCAGGGGATGGCGATTAGCCCCGCGGGAGGAGGCTATCAGATCAACGCGCCGGTCGCCCAGAACGAGATCGGTGATTTTTTGCCCCAGTAGCCCATTGCTACCGGTGACCAAGACTTTCTTTTTCGTAGTGTGTGACATACGCTTAAGTGCTAATGCGTGGGGGTGAAGACCAGTTTCGATTCTTCCATGGCCGATTTGACTACGTCAATGGCTATGTCAATGATGGCTACTGTAGCGGGATAATTGATCTTGTCTGGGGTATCGCCTGGCCGATGGTATTCGGGATGGCCTCCCGTATGGAAAAACAACACGGGGATATCCTTTCGGTAGAAAGACGTCTGGTCGGATCCGCCGCTGCCGTCATGTCCGCGATGGATGCGCAAGCCGCGCGAGTCGACACGGTCGAATATGCTGGGCCACGAAGGACTCGTGCCATACCCGATGACGGCCAATTGCTGGTCATAGCGGCCGATCATATCAAAGTTGAGCATGAAGTGCAGGTCTTGCAATGGCAGGGTCGGTTCCTCTACGAAGTGCCGAGAGCCGAGCAGACCTAGTTCCTCCGCCGAAAAAGCGATAAAAAGAATATTGTAGGGTTCAGTTTCGTCGTTCTGTGCAAAATGGCGAGCCATCTCGAGCAAACCGGCCACCCCCGAGGCATTGTCGTCTGCTCCTTGGTGTATCTTACCGTGGGCGAGACTGTTTAACGAGCCTCCCTGCGTACCCATCCCGAGGTGGTCGTAGTGTGCGCCTACCACAATCGTATGATCGGCACCGTTATTCAGGAAGCCGATGATGTTATGCGCTTGGCGTATACTGTCGTCAACCACTACCCGACGTACTCTTGCGGTGAATGTTTGACGGTAATCTTCCGTGCCCAGCGGCTCGAGGCCGAATTTTTTGAAATGCTTTTGGATGTAGCGCGCGGCTTTATCCAGTTCCTTGCTGCCGGTGCCGCGACCTTTCATTTTATCGGCGGCGAGCTTATGGATATGTTTGCTTACTTGGCGTTCCTGGGTGTATTGGCCCGACACAGGGCCTGCAATCGCCAGCATCACGAATAACATTAAGACCCAGCGGGGCAAGAAACTTGGAAAGCATGCTTTATTTTTCATTTGAGCCATTTGGTGGGTGGCAAAGTTACGTAATTGTGTTGAATCCATACGTGCCGGAGGGAGATGGGGGGTGTTGTGGCCACTTCTGGGAAGAGAAATCGAGTGAGGCGAGCGTCGTCGACCAATTTGGTTGGAATTCGGCTGGATGGGCCGAAGGGCAGCACTAAAATGTCTACATTTAGTGTTTAATAGTAAAATCCGCTGGCCTTTTCCTTGCTTGTTTGGGAGGAAAGTATAACTTTGGGGTGCAAAAAAAAATTAGAGAATAACATGCAAGAAAAATCTGACATAGGTGTCATTGGAATCGCCGTGATGGGGGAAAACCTAATCCTCAACATGGAGAGTAAAGGTTTTCACGTGACGGCATACAACCGCACGGTCGACAAGGTAGAGCGCTTTATCAACGGACGCGCGAAAGGCAAGAATATTTACGGTGCGATGTCCATAGAGGACTTCATTAAATCGTTAAAGCGCCCGCGCAAAATCATGTTGATGGTTAAGGCGGGCAAGCCGGTCGACGATTTCATCGAAACGCTGATTCCCCATCTGGAGCCAGGTGACATCATCATCGACGGTGGCAACTCCCACTTCCCAGACACTGAGCGCCGGACGGCTTATGTAGAAAGCAAAGGTTTGTTATACGTAGGTACGGGTGTATCGGGTGGGGAAGAAGGTGCATTGTTGGGCCCTTCCATCATGCCGGGCGGATCAAAGGCTGCATGGCCTGCGGTGAAGCCTATTTTCCAGTCCATCGCCGCGAAAGTCGAGGATGGGACGCCATGTTGCGATTGGGTGGGCGACGGCGGTGCTGGGCATTTCGTCAAAATGGTGCACAACGGAATCGAATATGGCGATATGCAGCTCATCAACGAAACTTACCACATCATGAAGGACGTACTCGGCATGACGCCTGACGAGATGCACGAAGTTTTCAAAGAGTGGAACGAAGGTGAGCTGGATAGCTATTTGATCGAAATTACCCGCGATATTTTGGCGTTTAAGGACGAATACGGACAGCCCTTGGTCGACAAGATTCTCGATACGGCCGGACAGAAGGGGACAGGCAAATGGACGGGAACAGTAGCTTTGGAACTTGGCGTTCCGTTGACATTAATCGCCGAATCGGTGTTCGCACGTTGTTTGTCGGCATTGAAAGAGGAGCGCGTCGCGGCCTCCAAAGTGCTTTCCGGACCGACGCCTGCATTTGAAGGCGACCGTCAAGCTTTCCTTAACGACCTGCGCGATGCACTCTATGCTGCCAAGGTTATTTCCTATGCCCAAGGCTACCAAATGATGGCGTCAGCGGCAAAAGAATACGGCTGGTCATTGAATTATGGCAGTATCGCACTGATGTGGCGCGAGGGATGCATCATCCGCTCAGCATTCCTCGGCGAAATCAAAAAAGCATTCGATAAAAATCCGGATCTCCAAAACCTGATTTTGGATGATTTCTTCCGTGAGAAAATACAAGCCGCTCAGGCGGGATGGCGCCGAGTAGTAGCCGTGGCCGTGACGAATGGCATCCCGGCTCCGTGCTTGTCTGCGGGATTGATTTATTATGATGGGTATCGTTGCGAGCGTTTGCCTGCAAACCTCCTGCAAGCACAGCGCGATTATTTCGGTGCGCATACCTACGAGCGGTTGGACAAACCTCGTGGCGAATTCTTCCACACCAACTGGACTGGACGCGGCGGGGAAACGTCGTCAACGACGTACGACGTGTAAGCCACGTCATATTCTTCAAACAAAAAAAGCGGCTTTCTAGCCGCTTTTTTTATGTTGTATAAATCCTGGACTACCGCCCAAGCGATATCAATCTTCCCTGATTTCGCTGTTATAGCTTTCCGGCTCGATGAATTCCTCCTTGAAATACCGTTTCTGGTAAATCAAGATAAGTGCGACACCCACCGTGATTGCCGAGTCGGCGATATTGAATACGGGCCTAAAGAAGATGAACTCCTCGCCACCCCAAAAGGGGAACCAAGAGGGATAGGTGCCATTAATCAGCGGAAAATAAAGCATGTCAACCACCTTGCCGTGGAAGAGACGGGAATAGCCTCCCTCCGGCGGAAACAGCTGAGCCTTATCAAACCAGGTGCTCTCGCTAAAAATGATTCCGTAGAACGTCGAATCGATAATGTTACCCAGCGCACCGGCAAAAATAAGCGACACGTTGAGGATAAATCCCCGATGATACTTCTTCTGGATCATGTAGTGCAGGCCATAGCCAATGCCAATGACCGCCACAATGCGAAACAAGGACAGGGCTAGTTTGCCGGTTTCACCGCCAAACTCCAAGCCGAATGCCATGCCATTGTTTTCCGTAAAATGGATAATAAATCTGTCCCAAAGGATGCGGTATTCCTGTCCTAAGGTCATGTTCAGTTTAATCCAAAACTTGGAGATTTGGTCTGCCACCAAAACAGCCAAAATCAGGAAAACCGGTTTCGTATAGCCTTTCATGGGTGCGCTGTAAGCTTCCACTATCCCTTCCTGATGCGTTTTTTACGGCTCAGGGCGGAGGAATAGCATTGCCGTGCAGGACGTGTTTTCCTAATATTGTTTCATTTTTGCTTCCATGCTCAGCGTCGTATGCGGAACAGCCCGCAAACGCTCCTTTTGGATCAACTTGCCCGTTTCGCGGCAGATGCCATAGGTCTTGTTTTCAATACGCACCAGCGCAGCCTCCAAGTTGTCGATAAACTTCTTTTGGCGCGCGGCTAATTGGTTAGTCTGCTCTTTTTCAAGCGTTGCCGAGCCGTCTTCGAGCGTCTTAAATGTACCGGCGGTGTCGTCCGTTCCGTTTGCATTAGCGGCATTCATTGATTTTGTCAGCGCAGAAAGTTCTTCGCGCGCAACGCGCAACTTCTCGTTGATGATCTCCTTGAACTCTTGCAGTTCGGCATCACTATACCTTGTTTTTTCTGTTTTATTTGCCATGATTTATACCTTTTCAATTAATACCTTCAATTCCTGTTCCACAATTTCTATCGTATCCCCCGTCGAAAGACCGCTTTCAAACGTGACGGAGTCTGCCAGAATTTCGGTGCGAATATAAGATAAATTATCCATAGCTGCTTGGGCGATGTCGCTTACATTGCTCACGCTGACGTGGATACGGTCCGTAACCTCCAAGCCTTTTTCCTTACGTAGGTTTTGAATACGATTCACCAGCTCCCTGGAGATGCCTTCGTTGCGCAGTGCCGGCGTGATGTTAACATCGAGCGCTACGGTCAACGAGCCGAGGTTGGCCACTTGCCACCCAGCCACGTCCTCAGCGATGATGTCCACGTCGGCGGTGGTGATCGTGTATCCGGCCACGGAAATTTGCCCGTCGCGTTCTAATACGTTGATTTCTTCCATCCCGAAGGTTTGTATGGCGGCAGCTACGGTCTTCATGTCCTTGCCTACCTTTGGCCCCAGCGCCTTGAAGTTGGGTTTGATTTTCTTCTTGATGACACCCGAGGTGTCCGTAATGAATTCGATCGCCTTAATGTTCGTTTCGGATAGGATGAGGTCCTTCACGCGGTCAACCTTTTCGGCGAAAGTCGCGTTCAGTACCGGAACCAAAATCTTGTTAAGCGGTTGGCGCACATTGATGCCCGTTTTCTTGCGCAATGATAGCACCAGGGAAGAGATGTCCTGTGCCAAAGCCATCCGCTCTTCCAGTGCTAGATCCACCAATTCGGCGCGGTATGCCGGGAAATCCGCCAAATGCACGGACTCTGCACCTTCTTTTTTGGTCGCGCTATCCAAGTCGAGGTATAAGCGGTCACTGAAGAAGGGCGCAATCGGCGACATGAGCTTGGCTACCGTCACGAGGCAGGTGTACAGGGTTTGGTAGGCCGATATTTTGTCAACCGTGTAGTCACCCTTCCAGAACCGGCGACGGCAGAGCCGCACGTACCAGTTACTCAGGTGCTCATCCACAAATGTTTGCATGGCGCGCGCCGCTTTAGTGGGCTCAAAGTCTGCGTAGTGCCCATCCACCTCTTTCGTCAGGCTGTTAAGAAGGGAAATAATCCACCTGTCGATTTCTGGTCTATCCGCGAGTGCAATGTCATTTTCTTTGTATGCAAAGCGGTCGATATTGGCATACAGTGCAAAAAACGCATAGGTGTTGTGTAGCGTTCCGAAAAACTTGCGACGCACCTCATCGATGCCGTCCTCGTTAAACTTGAGGTTGTCCCACGGGGCCGCATTGCTGATCATGTACCAACGTGTGGCATCCGCACTGTATTTTTCGATGGTCTCAAACGGATCGACCGCGTTGCCCAAGCGTTTGGACATCTTGTTGCCGTTTTTGTCAAGCACCAAGCCGTTAGATACCACGTTCTTGAACGATACGGACTTTCTAAGCATGGTGGAAATGGCATGGAGCGTGAAGAACCATCCGCGGGTCTGGTCGACGCCCTCGGCAATGAAGTCGGCGGGGTAGGCCCCTTCGAATCCGTCCTTGAAAGGCGTTTCGTGTCCTGCGGCCAATTTCGCATGGTCAAGTCCCCATTGTGCAAAGGGCATCGCCCCACTATCAAACCATACGTCAATGAGGTCGGGTTCCCGGAACATTTTCTGGCCCGATTCGGATACCAGGATGATGTCGTCCACATAGGGGCGGTGCAAGTCGAGGTTGCCATCCTGTATGGTGCTCAGGTACTGTTGCAGTTTGTCGCGCTCGCTTTGGTCCAACACGTCGGATTGCAAGGCATGTTCGATACGTTCCTTCAGTTCGCTAATCGAGCCTATGCAGATTTCCTCGTTTTCGTCCTCTGTGCGCCAAATCGGCAAGGGCGTGCCCCAATACCGAGAGCGGGAGAGGTTCCAGTCTACTAGGTTCTCCAGCCAGTTGCCGAAGCGTCCGGTGCCCGTTGCTTCCGGCTTCCAATTGATGGTCTTATTGAGGGCGATCAGATCGTCCTTGACGGCTGTCGTTCGGATAAACCAGCTGTCTAGCGGGTAGTAAAGCACCGGCTTGTCTGTACGCCAGCAGTGGGGGTAGCTGTGCTCGTACTTTTTCACGTCGAATGCTTTGTTTTCCTCCTTGAGTTTGATGGCGATCAATACGTCGGTAGGGCGGAAGCTCTCCGCATTGCGTTCCGCTTCGGTGTAATACTCCTCTTTGACATAGCGTCCGCCCAGCTCGCCCAGCTCCTTGACGAAGCGGCCTTGGCGGTCAACGATCGGCACGTCCTTGCCGCTCTCGTCCTTCACGAACACGCCTGGAACGTCGTTTTCCTTACTCACCCGGAAGTCGTCTGCGCCGAAGGTAGCCGACGAGTGCACGATGCCCGTACCGTCTTCGGTGGTAACGAAATCGCCCGGAATAACCCTGAATGCCTTGCTTTCCAATTCGTCGTTGGTGATATAAGGCATGAGTTGATGGTAGCGTAGGTTGACAAGTTCGGCGCCAGAAAATTCGGCGGCTATTTCCCAGGGGATAAGTTTGTCGCCGCCTTTGTACTCGGTAAAAGGAGCGTTCTTTGCTTCCTTCTTAAAATAATTGGACACCAAATCTTTGGCAAGTACTACACTAATGGGAGCGTAGGTGTATTGGTTGAACGTACGAATCTTAACGTATTCGATGTTTTTACCAACGACCAGCGCGCTATTGGCCGGTAACGTCCACGGTGTGGTGGTCCAAGCCAGGAAAACAGTCTGTTCGTCGTCCAGTTCAAACAACTTCGGCATAGCCGGATGCGTTTGATCCCTGCGGATGGCGAACTGCGCCACGATTGAGGTGTCTTTTACTTGTTTGTAGGTTCCTGGCTGGTTAAGTTCGTGCGAACTGAGGCCCGTGCCCGCGGCGGGCGAATAAGGCTGGATCGTGTAGCCTTTATACAACAGTCCCTTCTTATAGAGTTCCTTCAGCATCCACCACAAGGTTTCGATATATTCGTTCTCGTACGTGACGTAGGGGTTCTCGAGGTCAACCCAATATCCCATTTTGGTCGTCAAGTCGTTCCAAACGTCGGTGTACTTCATTACCTCCTTGCGGCAGGCAGCGTTATAGTCGGCTACCGAGATGGTGTTGCCGATGTCGTCTTTGGTAATTCCCAAGGTTTTTTCGACGGCAAGCTCAATGGGCAACCCATGTGTATCCCAGCCCCCTTTGCGCTTCACTTGGTAGCCTTTGAGCGTTTTATAGCGACAGAAGATGTCCTTGATAGCGCGCGCCATCACGTGGTGAATCCCTGGCATGCCATTCGCCGAAGGCGGACCCTCATAAAACGTGTACGGTTTGTCTGCTGGCCGCTGGCTGATACTTTTCTCAAAGATTCCCTTGTCGTTCCATCGGTCCAAGATTTCCTTGCCGGTCTGGGATAAATCCAGTTGTTTGTATTCCTTGTACATGTAATCGCGTGTATCCGGTGAGTACCGTTTCGCATCCCTGCGTTTAGCTTTCGGTGCTGCGAAATAGGCATTCGTTGCCCAAAATAAGGATGCAAAGATACAGAAAATTGGCGGGAATGTAAAGGTTAAAATCCCATTTGGTAAGGTAAAAACGGATATTTTTCGGCGGTTGAAAGCACGACGCCACAGGCGGTCTCGAAGGCGCTGCCGAGTCAGAATTCTTGCCATAAGACAAGCCTAGTAGGTGGGAGAGCCCTTAATTTTACAGGCTGATGGCGTCGGGCGACAAGCTGCCCGTTATGCCAGCGCAATTAGACAATTGTCAGGATGGAAAGTAAGATTATCCCTTGCCTGTGGTTTAGAGCGGAAGCAGCCGAAGCCATGGAGTTTTATCAGTCAGTGTTCCCCGACAGTAAGATAATCCGCCATGATCCGCTATTCGTGCTTGGCTCATTGGGCGGTATTCCCTTCCTGGCGCTTAATGGAGGGCCCAAAGCCATACAACCTAATCCCTCGATTTCGTTTATGGTGACCTGCGAGCGGCGCGAGGAGATTGATACGATGTGGTCAAAGCTTTCGGCAGGAGGGAGTGTGTATATGGAATTGGCGACGTATCCCTGGAGCGACTACTACGGTTGGGTTGCCGACAAGTATGGGTTTACTTGGCAACTTTATTTAGGGAAACTGGAAGACGTCCAATACCAGCGGGTGGTACCCACGCTGATGTTTTGTGGCCCGACGCAAGGGAATTGTGAGCTGGCATTGCGTTTGTACGAGGGGTTGTTTCCCGATTTCAATGCGCACGGCATCATGCGGTACCCCGAAGGGGAATTCCAAGGGCAGGTTGTCCATGCCCAATTCGACATCGCCGAGTTTGTGTTGGCAGCGATGGATAGCGGCGTACCACAGGACTTCACGTTCAACGAGTCGGTCTCCCTAAGCGTGATGTGCGCGGATCAAACCGAAATCGATCATTATTGGGATGGATTTACCCGCATGGGTACGGAATTGCCTTGTGGGTGGTGCCGCGATCCGTATGGCGTGCACTGGCAGGTGGTGCCACGCAAAATATACGAGCTCATGACGGAGGCTCCTAACGCTAAGCAAGCCTTTGCTGCCATGTTGAACATGAAAAAACTCATCATAACAGACCTAGAAAATGCTTGATGTACAGTACCCCAACGATTGTGGAAATGCACCTAAAAAGAAAGTAATCCTAGCGCTTAACATCGCCTTTGCCAAAGGAGATGTCGAGGGCGTAAGGGCATTCCTAGCTCCCGACGCCATCTGGGAAATGGTCGGGGACAAGGTGCTGCACGGTCACGAGGAAATAGTCAATTCGCTTAGGGAGATGGCGGGTTACCAAGCCCGGAAGCTAGAACTGTTGCAGATTATTACCCACGGTAAGGACGCCAGCGCCCGCGGTGTGTTGGAGTTTGCGAATAATCGTGTTCGCTTTGCTGATTTTTATGAGTTCACTTCAGCTGGCTCTAGTAAACTAAAGCGAATAACCTCATTCGCAATGGATGAGCATTTTTAAGTGCGGCACGCTACCTTACACGCGCAGGCATCCGCGGAATCCACGGGCGGCGTAGTACGATTCGGCACCGTTGTGATACACGAATACCTGCCCGTACCGCCAGTCGCCGAAAATGGCGCCACCGCGCTCGCGGATATTCGTGGGCGTGGCTAGCCAGCTCGATGTTTTTGTGTCTACAGGTTGCAGATCCTGCAGCTGCCGGTATTGTGATTCGGTAAGCAGTTCGATACCCATCTCGGCAGCCATCCCCACAGCGCTGTGCGCCGGCTTATGTTGCTTGCGCGATTCCAAGGCTTCTTGATCATAACATACGCTTCTTCGGCCCTTTGGGCTTTCGGCCACACAGTCGAAAAACAATAACTCGCCAGAGGTGCTATCTTTACCGACGACGTCCGGTTCCCCTCCCGTCATTTCCATCGCGTGAAGCGACCAAAGTTTTGCCGGATGCTGTTCCAACTTGATTCGTACTTCGTCCCATTGTATCTCGGGGTGGTGCGAGGCATTCTTCTTAAATCGTTCCTGTAGGATGGCCAGCAAATTTTTGCGTTCGGTGTCAGTGAGCGTCTTATTCATGGCAACGTTCGTATACGTGATAATTCGGTTTATTTGGGCTGTTTGCACAGCCAGACCCATTAGGCTATCGCAAATGTAACCATCATAGGCGTTACTTCGGAGAAAAAAACCTGAAAAAAGGTAAAGGGTGCAGGTATTGTTTTGGGCCTGCACCCCTCCACTCATTTATTGGACGGGTACCATCACGTCATTGGTTTGGGCAAGCAATCGGGCGTTTTCCGCCAACGAAACGAACGCTGCACGGTAGCCTTCCCGGTCTTCGCCCTTGGCGGATCGTGCACGGGCAATCAGGCGCTCGTAATTGGCCTCCTGCCTGTACGGTGATCGGCGGAGCAACATGCCCAGTTCCGCCACGGCACTGGCAAAGCGGAAATCGTCGCTGGCTTGGTCCAAGTGGAGTGCTCGGTTGGAAACTACCGCTTGCTTCAACTTGCTTGCGTCGCCATCCGGTTCCTTATATCGGAATTTTACAGTGGCAAGTTCGTCCGAATGCTTGATGTTTGGCCTGGCGGTGGGCGTCTGGTATTTCAGCGGGTCCACGCTACCGATGAGGCTGCCCGTAGCGCCTATGGGCACGACTTCATACAAGGCGGTGACCACATGGCCCACGCCCATGTCGCCTCCTAGTTCGTGGTCGTTGGTAAAGTCTGCGGCCTCCAGCATCCTGTTCTCATATCCGATTAAGCGGTATGCCTGCACGTGGGCGGGATTAAATTCAACTTGTACTTTAACATCCCTGGCGACGGTGAATAAAGTCCCGCCAAATTCGGTAACCATTGCCTTGCGGGCCTCGGAGATGTTGTCAATGTAGGCATAGTTACCATGCCCCTTGTTGGCCAGAAGCTCCAGTTTGCTGTCTTTGTAATTGCCCATGCCGAATCCGAACACCGACAGGCTGACGCCATCTTGCCTTTCCCGTTCGATGAGTCTCTCCATTTCGGTGTCGCTGGATGGCCCCACGTTGAAATCGCCATCCGAGGCGAGGATTACGCGGTTATTGGCCTTGGGTATGAAATGCTTGCGAGCCGTTTTATATGCTAGACCTATGCCTTGGCCACCCGCCGTAGAACCGCTCGCTTCGAGCTCGTCTATGGCGTCCTTTATTCGCGCTTTCTCCGTGGCGGGCGTACTGTCGAGTTTAAGCATCGCGGTGGATGCGTAGGTGACGATCGCCACGCGGTCCTGATCACGCAATTGATCAACGAGCATTTTCATCGCGGCCTTCACTAAGGGCAAACGATTGCTGCCCGCCATTGACCCCGAGACGTCAATGAGAAATACGAGGTTCGCCGCGGGTAACGCGTCCGCATCAACGGTCTTCGCTTTCAATCCAATACGGAGGAGCCTATGTTCCGGATTCCACGGCGCCGCAGCCAGTTCAGTGTGGATGGCTACAGGTTCACGATCCCGAGGTGCCTGCAGATCATACTGGAAATAGTTGATCATCTCTTCGATGCGTACGGCGTCTGCGGGCGGGAGCTGTCCACCGTTGATGAAGCGGCGTACGTTGCTGTAGGAAGCGCCGTCAACATCCACTGCGAATGTCGATAAAGGTTCGTCATGGGGCGAGTAAAACTTGTTTTCCGCCAGGGACTGGTAGGATTCCGTGTTTTGCCCGGGGCGTAACGGAAAATAGGTCATCATCTGCAAGGATGGCTGTCCGGCATGCCGGACAGCGACCTGCGCCCTGTCTGATTGCGGCTGGGCATAGCCCAGCAAGACGATCTCGTCCAGTTCAGCAGCCGCGGGCACTAGTCGTATCGTGTACTGATTGTCTTGCGTTAACGGTACTTCGAGCGTTTCGAAACCTAAATATGTCACGACGAGTGCCTTATCCTGTTTTCGAATAGTCAAGGTGAACCGACCTTGGGCATCCGTCGTCGTGGCGGCCGACCCGCCTTTAACGCTGACCGTGGCACCGGCTAGGGCCAAGTTGTCGTCTTCGTTGTATACGGTGCCGCTGATTGTTCGTGTGTTGCTGTCATCCGGGCTACCCAGGCCTAAAATCAGCATCATTGCCATGCCTAAAATTTTCATCATCGTTCTTTTTTTGCCAAAGGATGCACGGGGATTAAAATTTCCATAACCCTAGAAAAAAAACTAATTTCACGCCACACAAATGAAGGAAACCAGAACCATAGCCGCTCCCCATTCCGAACCGGATGCAACCTTGCTCGAACGCTATGGCGAAACTGGAGACCTAGCCGTGTTAGGTGAGTTATATCAGCGACATGCCGAGATGGTGTACTACGTTTGCTATCGCTATCTCCAAGACGCGGAAGACAGCAAGGATGCGGTCATGCAGATTTTTGAGGAGTTAACGGTTAAAGTAAACAAACAGGAGATTCGCGAATTTGGGAGTTGGCTGTATGTGTTGAGTCGCAACCATTGCCTGATGCGCTTAAGGGCAACGAAAAACAAACAGCACATTTCCATCGAAGAGTTTGTGGAATTTCCTGCATTAGCGCATCAGGAAACAGACCCGATGGAAAAAGAATACGTGTTATCGGCTTTGGAGGAATGTATTGAGCGCTTGCCCGACCGGCAGAAGCAGAGTATTACGCTGTTTTTCTTGCGGGAGAAATGCTATAAAGAGGTATCAGCCATCACGGGATATGGAATGAAGGACGTGAAAAGTTATATCCAAAATGGCAAACGAAATTTGAAAATTTGCATGGAGGGGCATCGTGGAGAACGGTAAATACAATATCGAGCGGATTCGCAAATACCTTGCGGACGAGTTGAGCCCGCGGGAAATGTTCTTGCTGGAACGGCAGGCCGAGGATGATCCCGCTTTGAAGGATCTTATCGAAGGCATGGCGGCAGCTGGTAGCGCTCCTATTCACCGGGCAAATATCGATGCGATTAAAGCCGAGATCAATACCCGGTATGCCACTTCTGCTAAAGGGAAGACGCTTTCTTTCTCGTGGCGGAAATGGGCGGTTGCAGCGTCCATCGTGTTTGTTGCCGGCCTCGGGGCCCTTTTCCTGTGGTTCCCGTCATCCGATCCTCAGGTGGAACTTGCTGAGCAAGCAACGCCGCCCCGACGTGAAGCAGTCATAGCGGCCGATTCAGAGCCCGAACAGGAAAGTGTGATGGACGGACCTGCACCCGTGGCACCTGCCTCCAGTACTGCCGGTGCAGGGTCTGTGCCTTCCCGCGCAGTGGTACGACCGACTGCCGTGGCGTCGGACGAGGATCGGCTGGCGTCCACGGCTCCCCAAAAAGTATTGTCAGCGCTGAGCCAAGCCGACAGTCGCAATAGCCTTGGTAAGGCTGAGCTACAGGTAGCTACGCCGGATGAAACCCCCGAAACGGTTCTGCTGGCGGGCCGCCTGGAAGCGGCTGATGCCAATAGTAAGCGACTGGCCATGGCTATCCGGAGCCTGCCTACCGATACGCTAGCGCGACCGCTGTATAGGACGGTGGCTGGAGTGGTGCGGGAACACGCGACCGGCAATCCCGTTGCAGGGGTGTCTGTCTACGGGGCCAACGGGGCGACGCATACTGCAATGGACGGCAAGTTTACCGTAACAGTACCGGCGGAGACAGATAGTCTGAAGGTCGTATCCCTCGGCTTCAAAGCGCAAGCCCTGGATGTCCGAAACCGGGACTCCGTGGTGGTTGAATTAGAACCGGCGGAAGCAGAATTGAGCGAAGTAGTCGTCGTCGGGTATCAACGTGCCGACGAACGATACGTCGAACGTGCTAATGACCTACCCGCCACGGACCAACCCAAACCGATCAGCGGGTGGGCTAATTTTGAACAGTACCTCGGACGGGAGACCGCTACTTCGTCGGGTAAGGGCACGGTCACGTTAAAATTCACGGTCGGGGATAAGGGTCAGCCAGTGAATCTGCAGCTAGAACATACAACCAATCCTGCTTTGGTAAAGCGCGCCATGGAGATTTTGCAGGCGGGCCCGAGGTGGGAACAGGGTCCGAAGGGGGAACGGTCCGCTATCGTTTTGGTGGAATTTAGGTAAAGTACCCACATCCCGATATCTTACTGGGATTTTCTATCTTCGCTTTATGTATTTGTATAACGTTTCAGTTATTGTGGAAGACGAGGAGAGCCAATCGGTACGCGAGCTGCTCATCGCCCAAATGGAAACCGCGCGGGATAGTGGACTGGCCGTAAGGTTGCTCAAACTGCTCGATTCACCGCATGAGGGGGTTACCTACAGCCTGCAGTTAGAAGCAGCCGATTCAGAAACGGTGAACACCTTTCAGCGCGAACATTTGGCGATTTTGCAGGCGAAAACCCACCAACATCACGAAGGGAAAGTCTTCTATTTCGACAGCCTTATGCAGACAATCTGCTGATCCGGTCAAACGTTCTTCCGTTCCTCATCAGTTAGCAGGGCTTCGTATTTGGGGTCGTATTTCACCTTGGGTGTGAGATAGTGAAGCAGTAATAAGCGCGAATACCGATAATTAAACGGGGCCAGTAGGAGGATGGTTGCCAGTACAACGCCGATGTAAATCCCGATGGACTCGCTCTTGGTGATTTGATAGGTGATAAAGATGAAGGCGAGTACTTCCAAAACCACCATTGCGTAGCTCACGTACATGGCCGCATAGAAATAACCCGGTTCAATCTGGAAGCGGAACCCGCAGTGGGGGCATAAAACACGTTCTTTATTGTTGCGAATGCTGTACGTGCGGCCCGTGTACATTTTGCCGATGCGGCATTTGGGGCATTTGCCGTTGACCAATGCGTTGAACTTCGGGGTACGCTTAGCCATAGTTGCGAGGATGGGCAAGTCCGTTAGCCCGCTTGGTACTAATTTAAGGGGATGGGATCGTCCTCAACCTTGACCGACTTTTTTGCCCGGAACTTGGTATACCACAAAATACCGATTCCAGCCGTAGCCAAATAGGGGATAACCAGTAAGAACATAATACCTCTATTGAGACCCTTGCCTTGTTGGTTTCCGTTTTCAGTGGCGTTCTGCGCTGTTAAGGAGCACATAGCGCATTGAGCTGCCGCCCTATTGGGCACGGCTGTTGTCAACGCCATTGCCAACGTCAAAATTGCGACAAATCGAGATAACCTCTTCATGACAGCAAATTTAGGGTTTATTAGCAGCAATTACAATTATGAAGCCATTAATTTAAAAGCCTTTCTCCAATCGTGGTTTGCGGGCGATCCGCTACAATTTTTGTTGCAACTCGATGCGTCCCTGTTTTCGCGATATTTTGCTAATTTAGCCCTCACTTACTCGATAAATCGCATTTCATTATGAGGAGAACGACTGCACTATTTGCCGCTCTTTTAGTCCTGTTCATCAGCCCCGTGCTGAGCCAGACCAAACGATTGAGCTTAGACCAATCCTTGGGACGGAGCGCATCCCTGACCAAGCCCATCAATTCGATCCGTGGATGGGCGGACGGTGACCATTATATCGAATACGACGTCCATGACGGACAGACTTATCAAGTGCATGTCAAAAGTGGAAAGCGTAGCCTGTACGTGCCGCCGCCTAGTAGTGATGTCGAGGTGGTGTCAAAAGACAAGGATTTGTACGTGCGCCAAGGTGATGCGCCGCTACGTCGACTGACGCACTCTCCAGAGGTGGAGGAAATGAACCCGACCCTGTCGCCCGATAACGAATATGTCGCGTTTACGCGTGAACATGACCTGTACGCCGTTCGCTTATCCGACGGGCACGAGATCCGTTATACCCATGACGCCACGGATGTCATTTACAACGGTTGGGCTTCATGGGTGTATTTTGAGGAGATTTTAGGCAGGGCCTCCCGCTATCGCGCATTTTGGTGGTCGCCCGACAGCAGGAAGCTTGCTTTCATGCGGTTTGACGACACCCGCGTGCCCATGTTCCCCATCTATGGTTCCGCCGGTCAACACGGCTACTTGGAGCAAACCCGCTATCCGAAAGCGGGCGATCCCAATCCGGAAGTTCGTGTCGGTTTTGTCCCTGTTGAAGGAGGAAGTGTCGTATGGGCCGACTTTAACGAAGAAGACGATCAATATTTCGGACAGCCGTATTGGGCCTACGACAGCAGCAACTTGATGGTGCAGTGGATGAACCGCGATCAAACCAACTTGAAATTCTACGAGGTAGATCCCGCCACCGGTACCAAAAAGGAAATATACGACGAATACCAAAAGGAGTGGATAGACCTGAGCCATAGCGGACGTATTGAGTACCTGAAGGACAACAAACACTATATCCTGAAAAGTGACAAAAGCGGATGGGCCCATTTCTACCTCTACCGGCTAGACGGCACGTTGGTGAATCCATTGACCGCTGGAAAATGGCAGGTCGTGTCGCTAGAGCATATTGATGAAAAAGCGAAGGTGGTGTTTTTTACAGCACGTAAAGAGCATTCGGCCACGGTGGACCTGTATCGGGTTGACTATAGTGGCAAGAATCTGGCACGCTTGACGTTTGGCGATTTTACCCATCAAGTACAGGTGTCCCCCGGCGGAAAATACTTCATTACGACGTATTCAAACGTGAGCACGCCTCCTCGGATTGCGCTGATCGATACCAAAGGCAAGTTTTTAAAGCAGCTAGCGGACAGCAAAGCGAACGACTTCGATGATTATATCTACGCGAAAACGGAACTCTTCACGATTCCGACGCCTGACGGCTACGATCTGCCTGCGACCATCACCTGGCCGACTGATTTCGATGAAACGAAGCCCTATCCCGTCATTTTCAGCATTTATGGTGGGCCGGATGCCGGTACAGTCCGAAATACGTGGAAGGGAACGTCTAACCAGCACTGGGCCAATGAAGGCATCATCCAAATCTCCGTAGACCACCGTGCATCCGGCCATTTCGGTAAGGAAGGTGTGGCGCTTATGCATCGGCAACTCGGATATTGGGAGATGGAGGATTACATTACAGCGGCCAAATGGCTGAAAAGCAAGCCTTGGGTCGCGAAGGACAAGCTTTTGATTACGGGGCACAGTTATGGTGGATACATCACGGCATTGGCGCTTACCAAGGGTGCCGATTACTTCGATTACGGTATTTCTGGCGCTCCTGTCACCAGCTGGGAGCTGTACGACACTCATTATACCGAGCGCTTTATGGATACGCCCCAAGACAACCCGGAAGGCTACAAAGCTGGATCCGTACTGACGTATGTAGACCAGTACAAGGGTGGGCTGCGTCTGATGCACGGGGATATGGATGACAACGTGCACATGCAGAATACCATGCAGCTAGTCGATGCACTGACAGACCGAAACGTGCCCTTCGAGTTGATGATTTATCCGGGTAGTCGCCACGGCTGGAACCGGTCGAAGGTAGCGTATGACCAAGCGGAACGTACGCGGTTTTATTACCAGTACCTGCTCGGGAAGCCCGTGCCGGATGAACTGAAGGCGCATCAATAGCGAAGAGGTAATATGCGATAAAACAAAAAAAACGGCGGCGACGCCGTTTTTTTGTTTCGGTGCATCTGCCCCTTCAACCCAGAGTCGGTCGGGCACATAAACGAAGAAATCCCGGTTGAGGCCGGGATTTCAGAGGGGTGGAGGATACCGGATTCGAACCGGTGACCTCTTGCCTGCCAGGCAAGCGCTCTAGCCAGCTGAGCTAAACCCCCATTTTCGGACTGCAAATATAGGATTTGAATTTGAATTAGGAAACGGTCGAGTCGAAATATTTTAAAAGCCCTCGTCTTCGGCAGTATGCCAGTATAAAGAGAATTTAGGATTGGCGACGTCGCTTCTGATAGACTGCGCTTCCTAGGAAAAAAAGGCCGCCCACCAACGCCAGGTAGGCCAGGTAATCCCCATTTCGTGTGTAAAAGGTAGTATCTTCATTGAGATTAATTTCCTGGTTGAGCGATGCGGGCTCCCACCATGTTGTCTTTTGCACCACATCGCCCCGTTGGTTGATGAATGCGGAAATCCCGGTATTGGCCGAACGGGCCACCCACCGACGGTTTTCGATCGCCCGTAGCTTCGCATAGGCCAAATGTTGGTCCTTGCCCGAGGTGTTGCCCCACCAGCCATCATTCGTCACCACGGCAATGAACTGGGCACCTTGGCGGACGTATTCCGCAACATAATTTCCCCAAATGGATTCATAACAGATGGTGGGGGCCGCTCCGATGCCGCTTTGCGCGTAGAAGACCGATGGCTGTTCCTGGCTCCCGTAACTGCCCGTGGCCCCGCCGAACGCCTTGAAAAGTGGTCTCATAAAGGCGAGGGACTCGCCAAACGGCAACTTCTCTACGCCGGGGACCAACTTTGACTTGTGGTAAAACTGCAACCGGGCAGAGTTCTCGATCAGGACGGCAGCATTAAATCGATCGTAATACCAGCCGTTGAACTCCAGCGACGACATCCCCGTAGGCTCAGGGTACACCCGATAGCTTTCGATGCCAGACAGTACATTGCCGTTTTTATAATCCGCCAAAAATTCCTGGATGCGGATGAACATGGGATGTGACCGAAATCCCTCCTCGTCATACCCAAACGAATGCGCGATGGCCGTTTCGGGCCAGATGAAAAACTCCGTGTTGGGTTGCCCCGCCTGCCGCGAAAGGGCAATCAGGTCCGAGAGCTGCTCCTCGGGCGGTATAGCGCCAAATTTGCCGTAAGGATCAACATTCGGCTGGACGACCACCACGTTCGCCGGGTTTACATGCTCTTCATAGCTGGCGTACCGCACGAGCGACCACGCGGATGGGGCCACAATCGCAACGCATAGGGCTGCGGCCAGCTTAACACGATGCGTTTTGGGAAAGGTGTCCTTAGCCGACAATACAATCAGAAAGACAAGGATGTTTGTCGCCCAAATCCACAACGATCCGCCATAGACGCCCGTGTATTCGTACCACTGGATGAGCTGGTGCGTGCTCGCGAAGCCGTTGCCCAGCGTCATCCACGGGAAGGCTAAGTCCCAGCTCTGGTGTAAATATTCGTACGCGGTCCAAAAGCAGGCCAGAGCGGCCAAGGACCATCCCATGGCGTGCCGCTTTCGCAACTCATAATATAGTCTGATGGCCAAGGCCATCAATAAGGCGGCGAGGCCAAAGGGGATGAGCGAAATGGGAATGGCGGCGTAGTGGGGCATAACGGCCGCTAATGAGTTATATACCCAGTAAATCGATGCGGTGTTCCAAACCAGTCCCGTCAATCCGCCTAACAGAAAGATCTTGCGACCTTTTTTCGTATAGGGGCCACACATGACATTCTCCAAGGCTAGCAGCAGCGGGACAAACGCCACCCAGAGCAAAGGCGCTGTATAGGGGATGGGGGGCCAGCCGAGCCACAGGATCACCGCACTGGCGAATGCCAATAAATAATTGTTTTTCACGCTTAAAGTTGGGATAGCAATTCGTTTTTCTTCGTTTCGTATTCCGCTTGCGTAATTAAGTTCTTCTCAAAAAGCACTTTGAGTTTCTCCAGCTTTTTCACCAGCTCGTCTTCGGGCTCTTTGGCCTTCAATACCGGCTCCTCCGAGGGGAGCAGCGACCGGTGCATCTCGCGGTCAGGCACCGAAAACGCGGGCGCGCCCGCCTCCAATTCCTGCTGCTGCGTCTCACGGAACTCCTCCAGCGACTCGCTCGCCAGTTGGTAGAGCTTGCGCGCTTGAGTCTTGGGTATGTAGTCTATGCTTAAATTCTCGCCTTTGACCGGGATGATCGTGAACTTGGACCCGAAAATCTCTTCTTTAAACGCAATATCTTTGACATCCTTCCACGCGAAAAGTTGAAAATTTGTCGCCAGGCCCAGTTTGGTGAATTCCGACAAGAAAATCCGTTTGTTGCTCAGTGCAATGCTGTTAGGCAACAGCGTGACGGCTGGTTTCTTCTGTACAGCGATGTACGTGATGACTTCGCCCGATACCATAATGTCTTGCAACTTGATCAATAGTTTTTCTACGATTTTGGGATCTTGCCCGTCGTGGATGTATTTATCGATGTTCATAATAATGCTTACCCGCTTACTGTTACACGCTACGGTGTGATAAAGATAACAAGATTTATCCCAACCCCTGTACGCAAATAACGAATTCGCCTTTTAAGGTGTGGGTTTCGTAGTGCGATTTGACTTCTGCCAAGGTGCCGCGTACGGTTTCTTCATAAACCTTGCTGATTTCGCGCGAAACGCTTGCGTGCCGCGCTTCGCCGAGCACTTCCATGAGGTCGGCCAGCGTTTTTAGCAGGCGGTACGGCGATTCATAGAATACCATGGTGCGGGTTTCCGACGCGAGCGACTTCAAGCGGGTTTGGCGGCCTTTCTTCACGGGTAGGAATCCCTCGAAGCAAAATCGGTCTGCAGGTAATCCCGAATTGACCAACGCTGGCACGAAGGCCGTTGGTCCGGGAAGGCAGCTGACGGCGATTCCGTGTTTGACGGCCTCACGCACCAATAGGAACCCAGGATCCGAGATGGCGGGCGTGCCCGCATCCGAAATCAGGGCAACGGTCTGTCCTTCCTGAAGGAATCGGATGATCTCCGCCACGGCTTTATGTTCATTATGTTGGTGATGGGCAAATACTTTGTTGTTAATGCCAAAGTGTTTTAATAGCGGTGCGCTCGTGCGGGTGTCTTCGGCCAGGACAATGTCTGCTTCCTTTAGGATGCGAATCGCACGTAGCGTCATGTCTTCGAGATTGCCAATCGGAGTGGGTACGAGGTAAAGCATGCGGACTTTGTTGTGTTTTCCGTTAGGATTCAGTTTGTTGTAGTTATTGCCTGGTGGAGTGTGGATCGTGTTACCTGTCCGCCGTGTCTTCAATGCGGTTAATCTTCCGATGCGCGAGCGGATTGTTTCCATGCGTCGGCACGACGCCTATCGTCTTATCTGCGCGCCGTTCGCCAGCCCACTCGGTTCCTGCCCGGCGCCTTGACAGTGGCCAATCACTCATCCAGACTCGTAAATCCAAATCACTATACTATCTTTGCACCTACAAAATAAACAAAAATATGTTGCAAGTCCAGTTTATCCGCGAACACAAAGAGTTGGTTAAAGAACGGCTGGCCGTTCGGAATTTTGCTGATTTGGGGTTGGTCGACGAAATCGTCGCGCTCGACGAGAAACGGCGTAAGATCCAGGCCTCTTCAGATGCGCTCGCGGCCGAAGCAAATGCGGCAGCGAAGCAAATCGGCGAACTGATGCGCCAAGGCAAGCGCGAGGAAGCGGAAGTCGCCAAGGCGAAGTCAAGCGGACATAAGGACGGCCTCAAAGCGTTCGCCGAGCAGTTGGCAGAAGTGGATAGCGCGCTTCACCAGGCCCTGGTGCAATTGCCGAACCTGCCGCATGCCTCCGTGCCTACAGGAGTGGGGGCAGACGACAATGAGGTGGTTTTGCAGCATGGCGACCTCCCCGTGTTAGCTGAAGGAGCCCTGCCCCACTGGGAGCTGGCTGCCAAATATGATATCATCAACTTTGAGCTGGGGGTTAAGGTCGCCGGATCGGGCTTCCCCGTAT
>CAZXSL010000002.1:0-54026 GCA_964643235.1 uncultured Sphingobacteriaceae bacterium
CCCTTTTATTAAATTACGTGAATTGAAAAGTTCTTCCAATTGGATGTAAATTGACGCTGCGCCCATGTTGCCAAAGCGCTCCAGGTTAATGAACCACTTTTCATCAGCTATGTGTATGTCTGCTTGCTCAAAACCAGCTTTGAGTTTGTCCTTGAATACGTAGGAAGAAATATGGGGTAAGAAATAGTCGATATCGCTTACTTCAGTCCGTTGTCGGTCTAGAATGAGCCGGATACTTTCCACTCCCTTGGCAATGATGTTGCTTTCCAGCAACCTGATGTCCTGTTTGATGGCAAAAACAGATTGGTCTAGCCACGACTCCGGATCGGTATCACTCCAAAAGGTAAGTTTGCCGTTTTCTTTGTTGGCACCGGCATACATGCAGACATCGAGCTCGTTTGCAAACGATACACCCTCTACCCAATGTACTTTTAGCGAAAGTGAATCCGGGTTCGGGGTTTGGCTAAGCAGAATAGCTCCCGCACCGTCCGATAGCATCCACCGCAAAAAATCCTTGTCAAATGCAATCATTGGGTTTTGCTGCAAAGCCTCTAGTTTTTCGGACTCCCGATTGAATTTGTCTGCCCGGAGCCAAGAGGAAACCCGCTCGGATCCCGTGGCGATGGCTCGTTGGGCACTACCGCTACGGACGGACATAAAGGCATATTTCAATGCGTTCATACCCGATGTGCAGATGCCCGAATTAGTGTTGACTTCCAAGGGCTTATTTTGCCACAAGCCATGTACCATGCTCGCGTGTGCGGGCAGGAGCTGGTCGGGTGTAGATGTGCCACAAGATAGCAGTTCGATGTCGGCGTCGTCAACTCCAGTACCAGCCAAAACCCGCTTGATGGCTTCCAAAGTTAGTTCGGCGTTAGAATGTGACATTTTTCCATCAGCGCCTATAGCGTAGTAGCGGCTCGTGATCTTGTTATTGCGCAAGACGATTGCACGTGCCCTCGAGGGTTGACCGTTGACCACGCCCAAGACTTCCTCGATCCGATCGTTCGGAACGGCCTCGTTGGGCAAAAACTTTGCTACAGCATTTATATATACGTCAAACATGCACTACAAATTTCACAAGCGTCCCTTATATTGGACGGATTGAAGATACCGCTTTTCACGGTTTATCCAAATTAAGAAGGGTAAATGTAATATTAAAAACAATAAACTAACAATCGGGGCAATTACCCAAAGCGCAAAAGCCAGGTAATGGTTGAAAAACCTAAGAAGCGGTTTGCGTGCAGGATCGCCTGGAAGACCCTTTTTTCTGATTTTTACCGAAAATTTTGAAAAAATAAAGCTACCGCGTTTATCGACAAATACCAATAGCGGGCGAACCATAACGGCCCCACGGGCTAGCAGTGCCGGTTGCAGGCCGTCAAAATTGCCACTTCGAAGGTGATCGATAATGGGCTTGCTAAACTTGGATGCTTCCCGAATATCTTTGGCCGATACTCCGGGTTTTGGAAAAACCCCTAAATATCGATCCGTTTTTCCACCAATTAACCAGCGGACTATCGTGATGAGACTAACGTGATTGATATGGCGATCAACAAAAACGGCATTGCCCACCAAACGTGCATCGGCCTCCAAAAGGAGGCGTTTTACTTTCTCTTGGGCTGTAAACCACATGTTCCGACATCCGATAACGGTCATTACCGATTTGCCTTGCAAAAGTTGCTTACCTTGTTCGCTCATTAAAAACGAGTTAAAAGGAATGGATGGAGATAGGAACCACACTTGGTAACCCAGGATGATTAGGTCGTAATCTTGAGCCAAGATATCTGTATCGATGGGCTCCAGTTTGTCCGGGATGCCTAAAGCAGACTCCGGAAACACGTCGAAAAATCGGTCCTTGGGCCACGGATAGGGATATTCCACTTCGCTGCGGATGGTATGGCGGGTTACGGTAATATCCGTTGCTTGTTCCAATGGTGCCAAAAGGCTGTCCAGGATGTCGTGCAACTGTCCGGTTTGCGAGTAAGATATGACTAAAACCTTTTTCATTCATGTTATGGAAAGCGGCCGGTTAAGGCACCAACCGTTCCTGTGGGTTTGTTAGGCTGCCCAAAAATCGTAATAATTAAACCATTGCAAAGGATATTTGCTTAAAATTTCTTCAATACTTGCCGTATATGCTTGTAAAAGCGATTGCGCATCGCGATTGTTGAAGGTTGCTTTACGGGCATATAAGTGATAATGTTTGTTCCGCTCGCGCATCACGTATACGAAAAGTACCGGTGTTTGTAGGCGTGAGCTGATGAGAAACGGTCCCGAAGGGAAATGAGCTGCCTTGCCCAGTAGTGTTTCCTGTAATGTCTTGGTGTTTGGTTTGAATCGATCGCCTGTGAAGCATATCATCCCTTTTTCGGCAATCACGCTGTTGATTTCGAAAATATGGGAAAGGTCTTCCTGAATCGTAATGAATTCGGTTTTGGGTTTAGCCATGATAGTACTAAGGTACGATTTAATGGCTTGCCGTTCTTCGTCGGTGGTTATTAAGTGTATTTTTTTTTCAAATTCATCCATAAAAAATTGGGCCACCTCGAAATTGCCTACGTGTGCGCTGATAAGGATGCCGGCAGATTCGTCACGAGCAAGCTGCTTGATGTTTTCGATCCCGTCAAACTCGTACGTATAACGGTGTGCTAAGCCGGCATTGATGGCAACCTTGTCGATGATTGTCTGGCCAAAGACAAAGTAATTTCGATAAGCACTAATGAAGCTTTTTAATCGGGAGTACCCGAGGCGGTTACGGAAATAGCGGTAGATGAAGCGGGTTTGCTTAGGCGTGAAGAAAAAGTAATACAATGCAACAAAAAAAAGAAGGGAATAGGCAACATTGATCCCGACGTGCTTAATCAGGAAAATAAAAACACGATATCCGAAAACCGTCCCTCTAGATTTTCCTTCCCATTCAGCCATGGCAAGCCTTTATACTTTAGCATGTAGTTTGCCGGAAATCAGGTCGTAGAGGTCGTCACATGTCGCGATATTGGAAAAGTCCTTGCTTCCCAACTTAATCCCAAAGTTAGACTCGATAACTACGACGAGGTCCACATAATCCAAGCTGTCCAAATCCAGTGAATCCTTCAGGTTTGCATCAGGTTTCAATACATCTGGACTTACCTCAAACTCATCGATTAAGAATTGATTGGTAATTGCTATAATCTCTCCCTTGGTCATCGTGCTCGTCTTGTCGCTTATATTTTTCGAATTATTAGGGCGGAGTTCGTTCCGCCAAACCCAAATGAATTGGACAAAAATACACTAAAATTTTGGTTTATGGTATTTTTTACCAAATTGAGATTACGTGCTGACTCGTCCACCTCTTCCAGGTTGATGTTGGGAGCTATGAAACCGTTTTGTGCCATGAGCATAGCGTATACAACCTCACTGGTACCCGCCATCCAACATTCGTGTCCTGTCATGGATTTGGTTGAACTGACGAACGGTGAGCTGCCGAATAACCGATCAATGGCCCGTGCTTCGTTGGCGTCACCTACGGGTGTGGAGGTAGCGTGGGCGTTGATGTATTCGATGGCCTCGGGCTTAAGCCCGGCCAGATCGCAGGCCATCTGCATGGCTTGTATCGGACCGTCTACGTTTGGCGTAGAAATGTGCTCACCATTCGAAGAGAAGCCATAACTTAGTATTTCTCCGAGGATAGGCGCACCACGTTTGACAGCCGATTCATAGTCTTCTAGGATGACCGTAGCGGCTCCTCCGCCTGGTACGAGTCCGTTACGTTGGGTGTCAAATGGTCGCGACGCCTTGGTCGGTTCGTCTTCGCGGTCGGAAAACACACCCAAACCATCAAAACTCGCCATACCGTACTTATTGGTTTCTTGCGCACCGCCACAGATGATGCAGTTTTGTAGGCCCTGCTTGATAAACAAGTAGCCCAATCCGATGGAGTGGGATCCGCTCGCACATGCTGCGCTGATGGTCATGTTGATGCCCCGAACTCGAAAAATTGTGGATAGGTTCATTGTTACGGTCGAATTCATCGACTTGAAAATAGCTCCTGAGCCGACCAAGGTCGTGTCTTTCTTCTCCCTGACAATGTCTAAAGACTCCATGATGGCCTTTGACACGCTATCGTTGCCATAAAGCAGGCCAACGACATGCTCGTCAAAAAATTCCTGGGATATACCGGCGTTAGTGAGAGCTTCTTGGGTAGCCACGAATGCGTATTCGCTTTCTTCCTCCATGCTGATGCGTTGGCGGCGCGAGAGTACTTTGGTCAGGTCAGGCTTGTCCACATAGCCCGTCAGGGCAGACCGGTATCCGAAATTCTTTCGCTCCGGCGAGTAGATGATGCCAGATCGCCCGTTATATAGTGAATCCCGTACCTCGCTGAGGTTTTTGCCTAGCGATGAATAAATACCCATTCCGGTAATGACAACACGTCTTTCCATTTTTCCCTTTAGCTTAATCAAACGTAAATTTATCCGAAAAAAACCAAAATGCCAACCCTAGCCAGGGGATAACGGAATTTGTAAACAAAGTACACGGGTAAAAACACGGGGTTTTGTGCTCGGTGCCCAGTTGAGCATATAATTAACACCTTATCAAACAACGCTGTTGTACGGTGATTTTTGTTTATTTGGTAATCCGTTAATACTTATTTCGGTACCCCCACTATGAATAGATCCCACCGTTGATATGGACGACTTCACCAGTAATATAGGATGCCTTTTTAGATGCTAGAAAACATGCCAGATCAGCTACTTCCTCGGCCGTACCGAAGCGGTTGAGTGGAACGAGTTTTTTTAGTGATTCGGTGTCAAGTTCGCCCGTCATATCGGTTTGTATAAACCCCGGCGCAACGGCGTTTACGGTAATATTTCGCTTGGCCACTTCTTGCGCTAATGCTTTGGTAGCACCAATTAGCCCGGCCTTTGCCGCCGAATAGTTTACCTGTCCGGCTGTACCTTTCGCTCCGGATACGGAGGCAATGTTGATGATTCGCCCGTAACGATGGCGGAGCAAATCCTGGAGAATAGCGCGCGTAACGTTATAAAAGCCGTTCAGACTGGTGTCTAAAACACCAGACCAGTCCTCTTCAGGCATCCACATCAATAGTCCGTCGCGGGTAATGCCTGCGTTGTTGATCAATACCTCGATGATGCTGTCTGGGTTTGATGTTTTCCAGTCATTTAAAGCAGACTCAACAGCTTTTGTGTCGCTCACGTCAAAAGGTATCAATTCAGCGTGTCCACCTTGGGTTTCGATTTGCCGTGCGGTTTGCTGTGCTGCTTCCCGGTTAGATTGGTAATTGACCAGTATCCTGTAGCCCAATTCGGCAGCCAGCTTGACTGCTATTTCACGCCCAATACCTCGTGAGGCCCCTGTTACCAGGGCATATTTTTGTTTCTCCATACTGTTTATTTACTGAACGCCTCGGCCTGCGTATACCAAGTGTCGCCCAGCACATTGCCTTGAGTGTCGATAAAGCCCCAACTGCGTTTATGTTTTACGCGGGCCAGCCCGTCGATAAAGCCTTTTTCGTCGCCGCTTGTCAGAAAACCGGCAAAGGCGACCGAAATATCGTATTCATCCGGGATAACCATGTTGCCGCTACGGTCGATGAAGCCCCAAAGTTTGTTCTTTTTGACTGGTGCTAGGCCATCTTGGCTGAAGATTTCGGCATCCTTGAATTGGGGTTCGATGACCATGTTGCCCTGTGTGTCAATATATCCCCACGCCTTATCGACATGTACCGGTGCCAAACCATTGCGGAATGCCCGTGCCCGATCATATTGTGGCTCGATAACCCATTGGCCTTGTGTGTTGATGAAACCAATCTTTCCGTCCTTCCGGGCGTAGGTTAGAGGTGCGCCTTCCAAGAAGGGCCAAACTCGGTCTGCCCCATCTACCTCATTAAAAGTCTTGTTCTGGTCGATAAGACCAATGACGCCCTCTTTTTTGGCCACGATAACACCGTTGGACGAAATGTCAATGGTTTCGTATGTTGGTTCGAGATAAACTTGCCCCGCCGTGGTTATCACGCCGTAGCTGCCATCTTTCTTTACCCGTGCCAACCCGCCAATAGGCGAACGGATCTCCTCGAAGTCCGGCTCGACAATGATGTTTCCGGCAGGGTTCATCAAACCTACTTTACCTTCTACGCGGATAAACGCCACCCCATCCTGAAAATCGTATGGCTTCTCGGAGTCGGGCATTTGCTTTTCGGCACCCGCCTTGTCGATATACAGCCATTCACGATCTTTGGCCACGAGGCAGACACCGTCATTAAAGCTCTTGGCGTTGCTAAATTGTGGTTCGATGACCGTGTTCCCTGACATATCAATGAATCCCCAAGTCTTACCGATAGCCACCGCGGCCAGACCATCCGAAAAGGATTGTGCCCTGTCGTATTGAGCGGGAATGACCATTTGGCCACCTCGGTCAATGTATCCGAATTTCTTTCCCTGACGAACGAGGGCTAATTCCTGTGCGAAAGCGCTAGACATAAACAAAAGCGCTACAAGTGTGGTTAGAAATCTCATAATTCTTTGTTTTTTTATGGTTGATAGACATTCTTTTCATTGGCTTCGGGCATCTTGTTTCAGTGCTCGACGTGATGACCAAACATAATTCGTAACAAACTTAGTGAAAGTTACCCAAAAAACCTCACTGATTGCTACTAATAGTCAACATGCTGGTCCTGCCAAACCACGTTGTTATGCTATTGGCCTTCCTTGGCGTCGTGTTGCCTAATGTGTTGTTTTACCGCCTCCAGATAAGGTGCTAGGTACAAATCTTCCCGAAAAAGCGGAACGATAGCGCGGATGCGGTCAAATACGGCGCGATGGGCCGGCGAGAGCTTGTCTTGGGCGCTAAGGCTTTCTACCGCCTGTACAATTGAAACCAATTGGATGGACAGCACTTCATATGCATTGTCGATTACTCTCCGGGTCAGCGAGGCGGCATTGGTGCCCATACTCACGATGTCTTGGTTATCTTTATTATTCGGGATGCTGTGGGTATATATGGGTGTGGACAAGGTTTGGTTTTCGGCAGTTGTTGAAGTTGCCGTGAATTGTGCACCCTGCATACCGAAATTGAGACCTAATGTACCTAGGTTGACAAAAGGCGGAAGAACCTCGTTTATAGAGGAATTGAGCAAATAGTTAAGCTGTCGCTCGGAGAGCATGGTAAGCTTAGTTATCGCAATACGAAGCTTGTCCATCTCCAAAGCGATGTAATCGCCATGGAAATTGCCTCCATGGTAAACATGTGACGATTCGACGTCCACGATGGGGTTATCGTTAGCCGAGTTTACTTCAGCCACGAGTGTGTCGATTGTATGCTGCAGCGTGTCCCATATTGGACCCAATATCTGGGGAACGCAGCGTATCGAATAATATTCTTGTAATTTGTCTTTGAAGACGATTTCCTGTACTTTGCCATTGTATAGGTGTTCTTCGCGTTTTCTTATCAGCTTACTGCCAATTAGGTTTTCGCGTAGGTTTTCTGCCACAAGTTGTTGTCCGGCATGGCGTTTTGCAGCGTTGAGCGTAGCGGATAAGTGGTCGTCATAGGCATTGACGATTTCGTTCATCATTCCCGAACAGATAATCGACCACTGGAATAGGCGCTCGGCCAAGATGGCATTGACCATTCCAATACCCGTCATCACGGATGTACCATTGATGAGTGCTAATCCTTCACGGAGGTGGATTTCCATAGGTTTCAGCCCCTCTTCTGCCAATACATCTCCCGTTGGCCGCTCCGAACCTTTGTAAAACACGGTTCCTTCGCCTATCAGGCTGAGTGCCAAATGTGCCAATTGGACGAGGTCGCCACTAGCACCCACCCCACCGTGCCGGTAGATAACCGGAATGATATCGCGGTTGAGAAACTCAACCATCAGCTCCACAGCATAGGGATGCACACCAGAATAGCCTAAGGAGAGTGTCTGTATGCGTGCCAGCAAGGCCGCTTTAGCCTCTGTAATCGATAGCTTTTCGCCCATGCCTGTGGCGTGGCTGCGTATCAGGTTGTATTGCAGTTGAATCTGGTCGGATTCGTTAATCCGGTATTGTGCCATTGGCCCAAAACCGGTATTCACACCATAAATGATCTTGTCTTTGGCAAAGTCATGCAGAAAAGCAAAACTCTGGTTAATTTTTGCCTTCGTTTCGTCGGATAGGGAGACCTTCCTGTCTCCAAATAGAACAGTGTAAAAGTCGTTTAGGCCAACCGGGGTCGTCAATTCAATCATCTGTCAATTACCAATTGCGGGTAAGCGGGGCAAATTTAGCAATATTTGAGTAAGTCAGGCAAAAATTCGTATTTTAGCATCCACCGGAGGGGTAACAGGAAACGAAACACGTTAAATTTCGATGTCCTGGTATAGCAGCCCAATCGCCGGATAGTCTATGGTTTATCCAAAAAGATAAAATGAATACAGAATCTGTCGACGTATTGGTCATTGGTGCCGGGCCATCTGGGGCTGTCGCATCTGCTATTTTACATCAAGCCGGGATCTCAAGTAAAGTTGTTGAAAGTCAGCGTTTCCCTCGATTTGTGATTGGCGAAAGTCTGATTCCGAGGTGCATGGATCACTTTCAGGAGGCGGGCTTTGTCGATGAGGTCGAATCCATGGGGTTTGAAAAAAAATTTGGAGCACGGTTTCTTCGGGGAGATGAAGTGTGCCATTTTGATTTCAGCGAAAAATTTTCTGAAGGTTGGGATTGGACTTGGCAACTTCCTCGGGCGGATTTCGACAAGGCCCTTACTGACAGCTTGGAAAAGCGGGGTGTGGATATCGCTTTTGAAACGACAGTAGAACATGTCGAATTTAGTGGTACAGACTCTTTGACCACTGTCAGGGACAAGGACGGTAATCGAAGCCAAATCAAAGCCAAGTTTCTGATTGATGCTAGTGGCTACGGGCGCGTGTTACCCCGGCTGTTCAACCTAGACGCCCCAACGAGCCTAGACCCCATGGCGGCGACATTCGTGCATGTGGAAGATGTACGTCGACCTGAGGGCGAGGAAGGCACAATGATTACGTTTGATGTTATCGAGCAGAAAGTATGGTTTTGGGTAATCCCCTTTTCAGACGGGCGCTCGTCCTTGGGGTTGGTGGCTCCAGTTGAGTACTTGGAGGCTATCGATAAAGGAAACCCGACAGATACGTTCCATCACATCATCAGGCAATCGGATTATTACCGCCAACGGTTTGACGGCCTAGACTTTCTATTTGAACCGAAAAAAATCGTGGCGTACTCCAAAGCCGTGAAGCAACTATACGGACCTGGATATGCGCTGACGGGAAATAGCGCGGAGTTTTTGGATCCTGTGTTTTCCTCGGGCGTATGTTTCGCAACCGAATCGGGAGCCTTGTCTGCTAAGTTAGCCATACGTCAACTCCGGGGCGAAACGGTCGATTGGCAAGCTGAATACGAAGACCACATGATGTATGGCGTGAGGGTGTTCCGCTCCTATATACGCGACTGGTATTCGGGTGATTTACAGAAGTTTTTTTTCCATAAAGAGGTTAACGAAGATGTACGGAGGAAGGTCTGTTCCGTGTTGGCGGGATATGTCTGGGACAAAAGCAACCCTTTCGTAACGAAGCACGATAGAGCCGTGCGGGCGGTAACGCATCTGCTGCCCTAAAGACTGGCCGATAGCACATGATGGTTATTGGAAAGCGATATGTCCTGACAAAAATAACTGTTTTTTGGAGCCTTGTCTCTAGCTTGCTTCTAGGCTGTGCCAGCACGAAACATACGCCTCCTACACAAGGGCTTGATGCGGAAGTGGGTAAGGTTCGCGTCCTTTCCCCGACAAGTCGTCACACGGACAATGCGCTGCTGATGCAAAATGACCAAGGCTTGTGGGAGCTGTACGTCGCCGGTAAACCTTTGCAACGCGGCATAGCCATTGGCAAGCTGACCCAAGATCTGATGTACAAACAAGAAGCGGCTTTTGTAGACGTTATTCGGGACTTTGTTCCCTCGACGGCCAAACAGCGCAGGCTGCGACAATTCTTGCGTTTCTTCAACCGGAGTCTTGAAGCTCACGTCGACGAAGAGTATCGCCTGGAATTGTACGGTGTTTCGAAGGCCTCTTCGGCAGATTTTGATTTTATTGCCCCACCCTATCACCGCTTGTTATATTTCCACGGCGCACACGACATCGGTCATGCTCTCCGCGACCTCGCCTTGGTTGGTTGCTCCTCCTTTGCGGCCTGGGGCCAACATACCGAGGACGGCAAGCTCTTGGTAGGCCGAAATTTCGACTTCCACGTCAGTGATGCCTTTTCCGAAGACAAGATCATTTATTTTATTGCACCCGAAGATGGGCATAAACATGCCCTAGTTTCATGGGCAGGCATGTTGGGTGCCATGTCAGGGATGAATGAACATGGTCTGACGGTAACCATCAATGCCGGCAAATCTAGTATACCATTGAAATCGAAAACCCCGATATCGCTTGTTGCACGGGAAGTCCTGCAATATGCAGCCAATATCGAACAAGCTATCGCAATAGTCGGGAATCGGGAAGTGTTCGTGTCCGAGTCGATCATGGTGGCGAGTGCTGCCGATGGGCGGGCTGTAATCATCGAAGTATCTCCCAAAAAGCTGGATGTGTACGAAGTCCCCAGCCAAGAAAACCTCTTAGTCTGTACAAATCATTTCCAAAGCGAAGCCTATCGTGATGATAAGCGGAATACAAGGCATATCCAAGACAGCCATTCCCAATACCGTTTTGATAGGCTGCATGAACTCATCGACGAGCGGCCAAGGCTTACCCCTGAACTTGCGGCCGACATCCTGAGGAATAGGAATGGACTTAGCAACAAACCGATTGGGCATGGAAACGAGAAAGCCATTAACCAATTGATGGCTCACCACGCGGTGATTTTCCAACCGGAAGACCGTTTGATGTGGGTTTCTGCCAATCCCTACCAGCTTGGGGCGTTCGTGGCCTACGACTTGAATACGGTCTTTGACCAAATGGCAGCCAAGCCCCGCTCCGGACCTGTGGGTATCGATAGCCTTCGAATGGATATCGACCCGTTTATGGATACGCAAGGGTATCGGGACTATCAGGCATTCCGAAAGGAAACAGTTAGGATCCAACAAAAAAACATGTATATTTCAGACGAGGAAATAGCTGGATATATTGCACTCAATCCTGACTTTTGGTTGGCATACAAAACTGCAGGGGATTACTTTTATGGGCAAAAGGAATATGGTCGAGCGGCCGATTATTATTTGAAGGGACTGGAAAAGGAGATAACAACGCGCATGGATCGTGAAGACTTGGAAAAGCGGCTGACGAAGAGCCAAAAAAGAATGAAATAAATATGGAAGCGACTGATAGTGGGAAACAGATGATAGATGACTTGCAACAAAGCTTATTGCGGCAACACATCCAATACGTGTATAGCCAATCGGCCTATTACAAGCGCTTGTTTGACAAGCATGATATCGACTGGCGCAAAGTACGTTCTGTCGAGGATTTGCAGGGCATCCCTGTAACGACCAAGCAGGATTTACACGAGTATAACTCGGATTTCTTATGCATTCCGCATGAGCAGGTTGCGGATTTCGTGACAACCTCTGGAACAGCAGGCGATCCGGTGCTGTTCGCATTGTCCGAAAAGGATTTAGATCGTTTAGCTTATAACGAATCCCTTTCCTACGAATGTGCTGGGCTGACAGAAAATGACATTATCCAGTTGACGACGACCATCGATCGGCGCTTTATGGCAGGGCTGGCCTATTACTTGGGTGCCCGAAAAATGGGTATGGGTATCGTGCGTGTGGGATCAGGGGTTCCGGAGTTGCAGTGGGATACCATTGCCCGGGTAAAGCCGACCGTGTTGGTCTGTGTACCCTCCTTTTTGATCAAAATGCTGGATTATGCAGACGAGCACGGTATCGACTATCAACATAGCAGCATTAAAAAAGCTATATGCATCGGTGAGCCTCTCCGCACGGCCGACTTCCAACTTAACACCTTGGCCAAACGGATTACTGAAAAATGGGATATCCAGCTGTTTTCGACTTACGCATCAACTGAAATGGCTACTGCTTTTACCGAATGTGAATACGGGCAGGGAGGGCATCGGCAACCCGATCTCATTATTACCGAGTTTCTCGACGAAAATGACCAACCCGTGCCAGATGGGGAGCCGGGGGAACTTGTCGTAACAACCTTGGGAGTTGAGGCGATGCCTTTGCTACGGTTTAAGACAGGAGATATCGTACAACCGTATTACGAGCCTTGTGCATGTGGACGGACGACTATGCGGGTGGGGCCCGTCATCGGGCGCAAAAACCAGATGATTAAATACAAGGGTACTACCCTATACCCGCCCGCTATGCTCGATATCCTTAATGATTTCGAAGAGATTGAATGTTATCTCATTGAGCTGACATCAGATGATACCGGCGAGGACATGATAGTCGTTAAGGTGGGAGCCAGGGAGCCTTCCACGGCGTTACATACCAAAATCAAGGATCGTTTCCGGGCAAAATTGCGTGTCAGCCCCGAGATTATGTTTGAGTCTGTCGTCGAAATCAATAAGCTCAAATTTCCTGAAAATAGTCGAAAAAGTGTCGTGTTTATCGACAAGCGGACAAAAAGCTGAAAAGCAATACATGATTCCGATTGTTCTACCAGTCGTGCTTGGCAATGATCACGCATAAATACGCTTGGTATCGGCTACCGCTTGGCATGCGGACATAGCCAATCCCGATATCCCTAAGGGAGTGGTTCCATTTGTCCATGCCCAATAAATGGGTCCGATGATACTTTATGGCGTAATCCTTGCCGAGAATAAGTGCCCGAATTCCGTCGGTGGCGTGTGCGTAGTTTGCTGCAATAGACTCAAAGTTATTGGCGTCTCTTTTTCTTAGCCAATCGGGGTTGAGGGTATACCCGGCGGCGTTGATATGGTAGTTCGGTCCATATCCGTCTGGATCCACGTGGTCAAAGTAATCGCGTGCAGCCATGTCGTATGCACGCGCTTCGGCTACACGGGCGAGCGTATCATTCCAGCGCAAGGGAGACCTCGTGAGCGATTCACGAGGATTAAGCTGGAGGGCTCGGCGATAACGCTCCGGGTGTTGTCGGATGTGGTTGAGGAGTTCATAGGCCGCATAGGCTTCGTTACGATCAATCGTAGGCGACGGTTGACCCGACGATACTGCAAAGCAGGCAACACAAAAACCAAGAATAGCGAGCAGCCTAAACATATCGATACCTACACAACTCCTATGCCGTTTTTTATGAGGTGGGGTAAGTGGAAAGAACAGCTAATTTGCTACGCTTTGTTCTTTTTTCGGTTGATGCGCTCTTTGGCCACCTCGAACACGATGGGAAGGATCGAAATGAAGATAATAAGCAGCACGACTGTGGAGAAATTGTTGCGGATAATCGGAATATTGCCGAGAAAATAACCCGCTAGTGTGATTCCTACTACCCACAAAACAGCTCCCACGACATTGTAGGTCAGAAACGTACCGTAGTTCATGCGCCCTACTCCGCCGACAAAAGGAGCTAAGGTTCGTACAATAGGTACGAATCGGGCAATAACAATGGTTTTGCTGCCATACTTTTCATAAAACGAATGGGTTCTTTCGATGTGCTCGTCTTTGACCATTTGTTTGCCAAATAGCTTGACCTTCGTAATGCGCATCCCGAAGTGCTTTCCAATGGTGTAGTTCATAGAGTCGCCCGTGATAGCCGCAATGAGCAACAGCAAAATCAGAAGCCAAATGTTAAGCTCATTGGGCTGGGCGGCCAACATACCCGCTGCAAACAACAGTGAATCGCCCGGCAGGAAAGGCATGACCACCACGCCTGTTTCGATAAAAATGATTAGGAATAGGATAAGATATGTCCAATTCCGGTATTCCCCTACAATCTCGATGAGGTGCTCATCAATATGCAGGATAAAGTCTATCAGGTGTTGTATATACTCCAAGTTGGGTATTTGTTGCTTCGCTTTGTCTAAGCGTTATTCAGCATAACCGGCATGACAAGCATCAGGATATCTTCGTTTTCCTCGGGCTCGGCAGGCAATAAAAGCCCCGCTCGATTTGGTGTGCTCATCTCGAGGCGCACCTCAGCACCCTCCAGGTTACTCAGCATCTCGATTAGGAACCGGGCATTAAAGCCGATTTCCATATCCTCGCCATCATATTGGCAGTTGAGGCGCTCATGTGCCTCGTTGGAAAAATCCAAATCTTCGGCAGAGATATTCAGTTCGTTGCCGGATATCTTGAGCCTAACTTGGTGGGTTGTTTTATTGGAAAAGATCACGACCCGACGCAGTGAATTGAGCAGCGTTGAGCGGTCAATCGTCAATTTATTGGGATTAACCTGTGGAATTACCGCTTCATAATCCGGATAACGCTCATCTATCAGACGGCATATCAAGCGGATGTTGCCAAACTTGAAAAAGGCGTTGGTGTTGTTATAATCTACGGAAACCGCCATGTCCTCCACCGGTAGAGACGACTTCAATAAGGTCAGTGCTTTTTTGGGAAGGATAAACGAGGTGGATTTATCGGTTTGGATATCTGTACGACGGTAGCGGACCAGCTTATGTGCATCTGTAGCTACGAAGGTGGATGATTGTTCACCAAGCTGAACCAATACGCCAGACATCGCTGGGCGCAGCTCATCGTTGCTAACCGCAAATATGGTCTTGTTTATGGCCTCAGCCAATACCGAGGCGGGCATGTTGACAGATGACGCATTTTCGACGACGGGTATTTTTGGGAAATCATCCGCATTCTCTCCACTCAATTTATACTTTCCGTCCCCAGCACTAATCTCCACGGCCAAGGTTTGCATATCGATAGAAAATGCCACTGGTTGGTCGGGTAGGGTCTTCAGTGTTTCGATTAATATCTTGGATGGCATCGCCACCCGGCCCTCTTCCTTGGATTCAATGGACAATGAGGTAACCATACTGGTTTGCAAGTCCGTAGCTGAAATTGTCAAGATATTGTCCTTAATCTCGAATAGAAAATTCTCCAAGATAGGGAGTACCGTATTGCTACTGGATGCGCCACCTATAGCCTGTAGTTGTTTTAGTAATATCGAAGTCGAAACTATAAACCTCATGAGCGATAAATATACGTATTATTTTACGTGCAATGATAAGGAAAAGAATTGGTATTTGTGGAATGAGATTTAGAAATACTCGAAAAGAACAGTCGTTATAAGCAACCAAAAACCAACAGTCTTTTGTCTGGCTCTGCAATCAGGCAGAAGAAGTTAACAAAACAGGGAGGTTCTTCCAGCAAAAAAAAGATTACGAGTCTAAACAACGCAGATTGTTCTATATTTACACACAAATTTCGACGAACATGCTAAAAGAGGAAAGACAGGCGTTTATTATCCACCAGATTAACCTGCACAATAAAGTGTTGTCGTCTGATCTGAGTGTACAGCTGAACGTTTCTGAGGATACGATTAGGAGGGATTTGAACGAATTGGCAGAGAATGGGCAAGTGCTTAAAGTATATGGAGGAGCACTGTCCAAGTCATTCCAGTACCCCTTCCACGAAAACAACGTGTATGCCCGCGATGCTAAAAAGCAAATTGCCTCTAAGGTTTTCGGGCTTATTCAGAATGGTATGACAGTCTTGGCGGGCGGAGGGACGACGATGCTAGAGATGGCACGGCTTGTACCCCCATCATTGCAGTGCACCTTTTTTACAATCAGTCCACTCGTGGCACTGGAGCTTGCAGAGCGGGCCAACGCGGATGTCATCCTTATCGGTGGTAAACTTTCGCGCGACACTAATGTGACCATCGGGTCGCAGGTCATCAACCAGCTTTCAGAAATCCGGGTAGACCTCTGCCTACTGGGAACCAATAGCCTGTCGGTAGAAGACGGGGTGACGGACTCGGATTGGGAGGTGGTACAAATCAAGAAAGCTATGATCCGCTGTTCCAGTAAGACCGCTTTACTTAGCATAGCTGAAAAACTAAACTCCGTGCAAAAAATGAAAGTGTGTAGCTTGAATGCGATTTCTTACCTCGTGACAGATCTTGATCCAAGCCACAAAAGCCTGCAGGGTTTTGCCAAAGTGGTTAAAGTGATTTAAACCGCTCAAACCTCCGTTTATGGCATGGTTGCTGCTACGTGTGGGACTTAGTAGCTTTACGTGTTGAGCTAGAAACTAGTTGTTATCTTTGTGGTCAAGCCGTGTCCTGACAAAGACACAGGGAGTTGTCCATTACGATTATTCAATATGCCGAAAATCATTTTTGATACGTCCGTAGGGACAACCAATTTGGGAGACCATATCATCATGGACGCCGTCAACCGGCTGGTTGATGAGCTTTTCGAGGACGATTTTGTAATAAACCTTTCCACGCACTTTGCTCTCCACCCAAAAGATCTCATCCGGCTCCGCAAATACGATATGGCACTTGTGGGGGGCACAAACCTGTTGAAAAACAATACTATTCGCAACAGCCAGTGGAAAGTGACGATGAAAGACTTGCTTGTCCTTAGGCATAAGGTACTATTATTCGGTGTGGGGTGGTGGCAGTATCAAGACAAACCCGTGTCGCTATATAGTCGCATGATGTATAAGGCGTTATTTTCAAAAACGTTTTTGCATGCCGTTCGCGATAATTATACCCTGAACAAGCTGAAAGAAATAGGGATAACCAATGTCGTCAATACGGGCTGTCCGACCGTGTGGGAGCTGGACGAGGCACATTGTTCGCAAATCAATCCCCTAAAGCGGGATATTGTCGTGACAACCATTACCGATTACATGCGAGATGTGGAAAAGGATAAGGCCATGCTCGACACCTTAAAACGAAATTACCGCGAAGTGCACGTGTGGATACAAGGGTCTAAAGACAAGCATTATATCGACAGCCTAGCGACGGATATCCAATTTATCGCACCTAAGCTTTCAGCCTTCGATCGGTTCTTGGAAAGCCAGCCATGCGAATATGTGGGGACACGCCTGCACGCAGGTATACGGGCGTTGCAGAAAAAGCGTAAGGCTATCATCATCGGGATTGACAACCGAGCAATCGAAATGCGTAATGATATTGGGATCAGGGTGTTGGAGCGGCAGCGGATCGCAGCACTCGACGAGTGGATCCACGAAGAAACCAGTGTGAAGCTGTATCTGGATCAGAAAAGTATCGGTCGCTGGAAGGACCAATTTTCCAAGAGTTAGGGCATGAGATAAAAAACAGGATCCACCGTGATATCTTATTTAAAGAAGCAATACAACACGTCATTATTCCAACCAACTTTTTTCGGGTTGTTATTCAATCCGTTTTTCATCATTCGAGGAGGGTTATATCGGGCTATAAACCGGCACAAAGCGAATATGGCCGGGCGGATGCTCGATTTTGGTTGTGGTAGCAAACCCTACCGCCAATTGTTTGACGTAGACGTTTATATCGGAACGGATATCGCCATCAGCGGACATGACCACAGCAAGGAAGACATTGACGTGTATTACGATGGTAAGACCCTCCCCTTTGAGGATAGCGAATTTGATAGCGTGTTTACAAGCGAGGTATTCGAACACGTATTCAACTTGCCAGAAATTCTTGATGAGCTTCGCCGCGTGTTGAAACCGGAAGGCAAAATGCTCATCACACTCCCTTTCGTTTGGGACGAGCACGAAATACCGTACGATTTTGCCCGTTATACCTCGTTTGGGATCATCCATATCCTAGAGGAGAAAGGGTTTCGTGTGCTCCAGCAGCAGAAAACCACCGCCTATGTGGAAACCATTTTCCAGATGTGGGCTGCTTATGTGTATCAGCACATACTCCCCAAGAACAAAACCTTTCGTATCGCACTCACGCCCTTGTTTATTATGCCGATTAACGTGTTAGGGGTTGTATTGGGGGCGATTCTGCCTAAAAACCATAATTTTTACCACAATAACGTATTGGTTGTCGAAAATCGTAAATAAGCGTAGAACAGGCTTCCTTCGTGACTGTGCGCCGCACCATATTTGCTTAACGCAGGCGATAACGATATCTTTGAAACCATAAACAGAATACATGGAACAACCCTCGTTAAGCATAATCACGGTCGTGTATAATAATGTACGGGACATCGAACGGACAATCCAGTCTGTCATCGGACAGACCTATCCACATATTGAGTATGTGGTTGTCGATGGGCAATCCACCGACGGTACGGTTAATGTGATTAAACGTTACGATACACAGATATCCCGATGGGTAAGTGAGCCGGACAAGGGGATATACGACGCAATGAATAAAGGGCTGGCGATGGCCACCGGCGATTACGTGCTTTTTATGAATTCGGGTGATGAGGTGTATGCCCCCGACACCGTTGAGCGGGTTTTTGCGACGGCTCCCGATGCAGATATCTATTACGGCGAGACGGAGTTGTTTGACGACAAGTGGGAATCCCTAGGTTTGCGTCGTCACCACATACCGGAACATTTTACATGGCGGAGTTTCCGCTTTGGAATGAACATCAGCCATCAGGCTATTTACATCCGCCGGGCACTTGCCGAGCCTTATAATACGCAGTACCAGCTCAGCGCAGATATCGACTGGATTATTCGGGCGGCGAAGAAAGCAAAACTGACCGTTAACACCAGACAGATTGTAGCTAAATACTTGGTGGGAGGCATGTCCAAGAAACGTCATCGGCAAAGCTTGCTCGAGCGATTCCATATTTTTTCGAAGTATTATGGTTTAGTACCCAATATCCTGAACCATGTGGTTATTGCTTTCAAACTAGCCGCGTATTATATCCGTTATGGAAAAACCAACGACTGATGATGGACCCACACGAAACGCTACGTGCATTGGTTAGTATGCGGATGCCTTTTGGTAAGTACAAAGGCACCCTGCTTTGCGATTTGCCGGAATATTACCTGAATTGGTTTAACAACAAAGGTTTCCCTCCGGGAAAACTGGGTGTACTGATGGCTAGCATGTACGAAATCAAACTCAACGGTTTAGAATATCTGTTGCAACCCCTCAAGGGGCAGCCACGCGGTCCACATAACATCGGAAAATGACGAAACCCAAACAGAAAATCGTGAAACAAGCTATTTTTATTGCATGCCAGGAGCATATCGATAAGCGTATTGCAACGGCCGAAGAGGCTCTTGTTGCCGCCCGTGATGCCAGCCACGATGACACGAAGAGTAGTGCGGGGGACAAGTATGAAACTGGTCGTGAGATGATGCAACAAGAAATCAGCAGGAATGAAAGATTATTGGCCGAGGCCAAGGCGATGCAGCAGTTATTAGGAACGATTTCCATGGAAGAGACGAAAGAGTCAGGCAGTTTAGGCGCAGTAATTGAAACGAACCAAGGAGTGTTTTTTTTGGGACCAGGGATTGGGCTTCTTCCGGTTGGTCAGGAGCGGGTCTTTGCAATCTCCGTGTCCTCCCCCATTGGGCAGTTGTTAATAGGTTGTAACTCCGGGGATACTGTTAGCTATGGCGGCAGGGACTATCTGATCCAAAAAATATATTGAGCAAGAAGCCGTCTTTCAGATATAGGAGACATAGATAAAGGAGACATATAAAAAAGTCTCCAAACGGGGAGAATGGAGACCTTTACTAACCAATTATAAACCTAAATTATGATGCCACAAAGATAGTGTATCAATTACACTCATGCAAGTTTGCGTGTGTAAATAACGCGTAAATGCCTGTAAAATGCTGTAAATAATTTTTTGTGCAACAAAAGTCCTGCTTTTTTGAGGGGTTAAGCCAAAAATATAACTAAAAAAGACAGGATAGGGAATGGAGTGTCTGAACGATTAAAAAGCAAAATACCCCACGAAACGTCCTACATTCGGAATGCTTTCGTGGGGTAAAATAGCTAGGCGTAAATGACCTACAGTTGTTTACTCGCGCATTTTTTCCGCGCCAGCCATGATTTCGTCTACCAGTGACGGGTCTAACAGCGTGGAGGTATCGCCGAGGTTGCTAGTATCCCCTTCGGCAATTTTGCGCAGGATGCGGCGCATGATTTTTCCGGATCTGGTTTTGGGCAACCCTGATACGAACTGTATTTTATCGGGGCGCGCGATGGCACCGATAATCCGGGTAACCGTCTTATTGATATCTTGACGAGTTAGGTCGGGTTCGCTCTGGTGTTCACTGGCAATCACGAATGCGTAAATACCTTGGCCTTTGACCGGGTGTGGGTATCCGACTATGGCCGACTCGATAACGTCCGCATGCATGTTGAGGGCGTTTTCCACTTCGGCAGTACCGATGCGGTGGCCGGATATATTAAGCACGTCGTCTACGCGGCCAGTAATGCGGTAGTACCCGTTTTCGTCTCGTAGACAGCCATCGCCCGTAAAGTACATGTTTTCGAAAGTCGAGAAATACGTCTGTCGGCAACGCTCGTGGTCACCATAGGTTGTACGGAGCATCCCCGGCCACGGAAATTTGATACAAAGGTTGCCGCTAACGCCATTGCCTTTAAGCTCTACGCCATTTTCGTCCATGAGTACCGGCTGAACGCCAGGCAGGGGTAACATGGCATAGCCGGGTATCGTCGGTGTCACGTTGGCGATTGGCGATATCATGATGCCACCGTTCTCGGTTTGCCACCAGGTATCCACAATAGGAGCTTCACCCTTACCGATATTCTTGTCGTACCAGTGCCAGGCCTCTTCGTTAATGGGCTCGCCGACAGATCCTAAAGTCGTAATGGTCCGTAAGTCCTTTCCTTCGAGGTAGCTGTCGCCGGCAGCCATCAATGAACGGATGGCCGTAGGGGCGGTATACAGAATGTTCACTTTGTGTTTTTCCACGATGTCCCACAGGCGTCCGGAATCCGGCCAAGTCGGAATTCCTTCAAACATTAGTGAGGTGGCACCTTGAGATAGCGGGCCGTACACAATATAGGAGTGGCCGGTTATCCAGCCGATGTCTGCCGTGCAAAAGAAAACCTCTTCGGGCTGGTATTGGAAAACATTGGCAAAAGTGTACCCAGTGTAGACCATATAGCCGCCAACGGTGTGTACCACACCTTTTGGCTTGCCAGTAGAACCGGAGGTATAGAGTATGAATAACGTGTCCTCGGCATCCATTTCTTCGGCCGGGCAAGGCGGGTTGCCTTGGGTTTCCACTTTTTTGATCTCGTCTTCCCACCATACGTCACGGCCTTTGATCATCGAGACTGGCGTACGGGTACGGGTAATGACGATAACCCGTTCTACTGACTTGCATTGCATGAGGGCGTCATCCACAATGTCTTTCAGATCGATGTGCTTCATACCTCGGTATGCGCCATCGGCCGTGATGATTAGTTTGCAGTCCGCATCATTTACCCGGTCTGCAATGGACTGGGCGGAGAAGCCTCCGAATACGACCGAGTGTATGGCACCGATACGGGCGCATGACAAGACAGCAATTACTAGTTCGGGAATCATTGGGAGATATAGGCAGACGCGATCGCCTTTTTTGACACCGTTGTTTTTCAGTACATTGCTGAACTGCTCCACTTTTTCCAAAAGTTGCTTGTAGGTAAGCACACGGTGAGCTTCGGTGGGGTCATTTGGTTCCCAGATGATAGCCGGTTTGTCTCCGTTTAGGTAAATATGCCGATCCAGGCAGTTTTCCGTAATGTTTACCTTAGCACCATCAAACCACTTGATGCTGGGATCCGTAAAGTTCCAATCGAGGACTTTGTTCCACTTTCGGCGCCAATAGAAATTATCGGCGATATCCGCCCAGAATTCTTCTGGATTTTCCACACTCTTTTGGTATTGCTGTTGGTAGTCCTCAAACGATTTGATTTGAAAGCTCATGTCTAGTCAGTAACTTAATTTAAGATTATCGGTATAAATGAAAATTGATTAATAACAGCGATCCGCTTAGAGGTAAACGAGGGGGTACTATTCAAGTTGCCGCATTTCGTGTTTCATGTCCGTCTTGCTACCCAGGTATCGTTAAAAAACGAAAGTAGGGTCTCTTTTGGATCCGGAAGGGACCCATAGCAGAGCCCGGCATGACACACAGCGATAATTTGAAAAGCACCTAAACGAGTGCCCGTATTTGGATCTAAAATTCTTGCGTTAAATTTACACACTTTATTTAAAAAAGCGAATTTTGTAAGCGAAAGCCTTGCGATATTTCCCGCTAACAGAGTGTCGAGGTCGGCTTGGTTACATTAGAACGATGGCAACATACACCCGCCGAATATTAGATTTTGTATTGTATAGCAACCTTTTTATTGCTTGTTGTGCTGGGGCGCAGGTGGCGCTGACGTTTAGGTTGCTTTCGTTCCCGCAACGATGGGACGTGGTATTGTTGGTGGTCGTTTCGACAATGTTATTATACAGCATTCCGCAGGCCTTAAGTAAAAATGGGGCATATGGGAGTGCAAAACTCCGTTGGACGAGCCGCAATCGCCCATTATTTTTGTTCCTTTTAGCCGTTTCGGCTCTGGTCTTGTTGGTGCTGCTTTTCGGGCTGCGTATTCCGGTAGTGGCGGGCTATATATTGGCGGGCATCATCGGCCTGGCTTATTACGTGCCCTTATTGGGTCGAAAGGGACATAAGGAGGGATTACGCAGCTTGTATGGTGCCAAGGTTTTCTACATCGCCCTAGTATGGGTGCTGGTATGTCTTGGCCTACCGGTTTTGGTGGGCCATGTCACGGTTGGCTCGGTTCCATGGCTCGCTGCTGCCCAGTTAGCTCTATGGATATTCGTTTTTGTAGCCGCTATTACCATCCCTTTTGATATTCGGGATGAGCAAACGGACCGGCGGTATGGTCTGAAAACTTTGCCCGTACTCATTGGTAAGCGCCGCAGCAGTTACTTGGGTGTGTTTTTACTTGCGGTGCATGGGCTCATGGTTATGACGAGTGCTTATGAGCTTGATGTCCGCCTTTCGCTATTTTCGGTTAGCGTTTGTGCATTGTTACTGGTGGCTTTTGCTAATCGAGGGAAAGGCGATTATTTTTACTTTATGGCACTAGACGGTTTGTTAATCCTTCAGTTTCTTGCAGTGGAAGTAGGGGGTTGCCTGGTCTTTTAGCTTGACGAATTGCCTACGAAAGCCAAGATCTTGGAAGCAAGGACATCGGCAATCTTGAAATAGCTTTCTACGCTCCAGCCGGCCACATGAGGAGAAAGCAGGACTCGATTATTTGTTGTTAACGGTTCAAACCAAGGAGATTCGTTCAGCGCGGGATGTTTTTCTACGGGCAGCACATCGAATGCTGCACCCAAAATCTTCCCTTTCTCGATAGCGTTAAGCACGGCAGGCACATTCACGATTTCGCCCCGGGCACCATTGAGGAAAAAAATCGGCTTACGAAAATGAAAAAGGTACTCTTCATCCACAAGGTTGCGTGTTTCTCTTGTTAGGGGGATGTGCAAGCTGAGTACATCCGCTCGTTTCACGATTTCTTCCATACTAACTTCCGTGGCGTAGACATCAGAAAAGCCGGTTTTGTACTTGTCGTAGGCGATGGTTGTGACACCGAAACCGGACAATTTACGCGCCATCGCACGCCCGTTGTTGCCATAACCGATTAGTGCTACGGTGCGTCCGCCTAACTCCAGGCCCCGGTTCTCTTCCCTGCGCCACAGTCCGTTGCGGACCTCTTGGTCTGCCGTGGCCAGTTTGTTCATTAGCGACAGCAGCATCCCGATCAGGTGTTCACCCACAGCATCGCGGTTGCCCTCGGGTGCGTTGAGTAGGGTAATACCTTTTTGTGCTGCGTAGTCTTCGTCGATATTATCCATGCCGGCACCGCCACGAGCGATGAAACGCAAGGACGGAGCTTGGTCGATAAACTCCTGATCAACCCGGAATTTGGACCGGATAACCAGCCCCTCGTATTGGTTGATGACGGCAAGGGTGTCCACCCTGTTAAAATCAGGTTGGTAGTCGCAGGACAGACCGGCCTCTGTTAGTTTTTCAAGCAGTACGGAATGGATATCGTCTACGATTAAGAGTTTCATGGGAATTTTTTTTCGATGTTATGGTTAATTGCGTTGGTTAACGTGACAAAATCTGCAACGCTCAGGCGTTCGGCGCGGAGGTCGAGCGCGACTGATTCAGGCATTTGGTCTTTAGGGATAATAGCGGATAATGCGTTTCTCAAGGTTTTACGCCGTTGGTTAAACGCGGCTTTGACAACCCGCCAGAAAAGTGCTTCGTCACAGTCGAGTTCAGATATAGCATTGCGTGTTAGTCGGATAACTCCCGACAATACCTTGGGAGGGGGATTGAAAGCGCCGGCTTTGACAGTAAACAGGTATTCCACGTCGAAGTAAGCTTGGATAAACACGCTGAGGATGCCGTACGTTTTGCTCCCCGGTTTGGCTACACAGCGTTCGGCGACCTCCTTTTGGAACATCCCGACAACCTCTACTACCCGTTGTCGCTCCTCGAGCACCTTGAACAGGATTTGTGAAGATATATTGTACGGGAAATTCCCAATGACAGCGAGTTTACTGTTGAAGTAGCTTTCAAAGGGCAAGGCCAGAAAATCTCCGCTGATTAGCCTGGTCCCGAGCTGAGGATAGCGGTCTTGGAGATACGTGATGGATTCGGTATCGATATCGATTAGGTAGGTTTTCAGCTCATCGTTCGCGATCAGGAAATCGGACAGAACACCCATGCCTGGCCCCACCTCCAAAACGGTGTCATAGCCCAAAAGTTTCGGACGCAATGCCGAAACGATTCGTGCCGCTGTGTTTTTGTCTGTTAAGAAATGCTGGCCTAGATGTTTTTTTGCCCGTACCGAACCCATCCGTTTTGTTTGTTTAGGGCAAACTTACGTGAAATTTATACAACCTGATGCAGCAAGGGCAAAAAACATGGTCCGATGATGGGGTGCCGCGGGGTGTAGTAATCCCAAAAAGTTAAAAACAGTTCTATAAAAGCACAGAAAAATCCGTATAATCGCTAGCACAACGGCAGATGCCGAGACTTAGTACAACACGCAATGAGATGAAAAGCACATTTCCTAAGGAGGTATACATCAATGGTACATGGAAGCCGCATAGTGAAGCGTTCGTATCCGTTTTTGACCGTGGTTTTCTATTCGGGGACGGCATATACGAAGTAATTCCCGTGTACGACAACAAGCCTTTTACACTAGACGAGCATGTCCGGCGTATGCAAGAAGGCCTGACTGCCATCGGCGTATCGTTTGATGTGTCTACTTTAGCTGAAGTGGTGTGGCAGGCCGTCGAAAAGGCTGGGTTCCCAGAGGGCGAAGGCTGCGTGTACCTGCAGGTGACACGTGGCGTGGCTCCGCGGGCACACCGTTTTCCGTCTGCAGTCGAGCCCACGGTTATAGCCTACGGGTTCCCGTTTACGTTTAGTGGGTTTGAGCGTAAAACAGCGCAGGTTCTCCTTTCGCGCGATGAGCGGTGGCATAAATGCAATATCAAATCTATTTCTCTCGTGGCCAATGTGATGGCAAACCAACAAGCACATAGTTTAGGTGCCGATGAAAACGTGATGATTCGAGATGGCTACTTGACTGAAGGCTCCCATACCAATGTCTTTTTCGTGAAAAATGGAGTCGTATACACCCATCCCCTAGGCCCGCATATCCTACCCGGAATTACGAGGAAGCTCGTTTTGCAATTTTGTGAAAACGAAGGCGTTCCCGTTCGTGAAGAGGCTGTCCACCTATCGGAGTTGCCAACCATGGATGAGGCGTTCCTGAGCGGTACGACCACGCAAGTACTAGCTGTCGGCCGTATCATGCACGAAGGTAAGCAGTTGTTCGCGAGCCACCAGGCGGGTGCCGTTACCACTCGAATACAGGAAGCCTTTATTTACCAGATTCGTCAATTTATCGAGGGGATAAACTGAGAGAAACAACTATCGACGATTCTATTTTTTCATGTTGCGGAATTAAAGAACGAATAATGACCATCATATTGTCCTAAAAAAGGACAAAGGGCTGGTTTTTCCACGAAAAGTACCATTGAAGCCCCGTAAAACACCGTGTTTATTAGTGTGAATTACCGTACCTTTGTGATAGCGTGAAACACCATATTCCCATACTTGACACGAAGTCGCTTCCGGACTATCGGAAAGAAGGCGTGTTAGTTGATCGTTTTTCGGCTTATTTGGAAAAGCATAAGGATTTGTTGTTTCCGCATCGGCATAGTTTTTACCATTTTGTGGTGTTTACCCAAGCTTCCGGTTCGTACACGATTGATTTTTCGCGTTTCGAAGCCAAGCCTTGGGAAGCATACTTTATGTCGCCTGGGCAGATTCATGAGTGGGCTTTCGGGAATGACATCGACGGTTATGCGGTCAATTTCAACGAAAGCTTTTTCCAGTCGTTTCTACTAAGGCCGTCGTTCTTCGATCGGTTTTCCTTTTTCAACGGAGATGCCGCGCAGTCTGTTGTCCGTATCCCCGAAGACCAGCGACCGTTCGTTAGGGAGATTTGTGAGCGTTTATTGGCGGCCTATGATGCTGGCGGGACGGTCGAAGCCGATTACGAGCGGGTATCGTTGATGCATTTGCTGATGCTGTTCGAGCAATACACGGCACCCTACGAGAAAGAACAGGGGAAGGGGTACAATGGTACCTTGTTGCGCAATTTCAGGCAGTTGATAGACCAGTATTACGCCGAAAAACGTCTACCCAAGGATTATGCCGATATGTTGTTCGTGACCCCCAACCACCTGAATGCATTGTGCAAGGAATATTTGGGTGTACAAGCCGGTGAACTTATCAGAAACCGGGTTTTGCTTGAAGCCAAGCGCCTGTTAGTGGCTACGAACGAGCCTGTTGCGTCCATTGCACAGCGACTAGGCTTCAACGACAGTTCTTATTTTACGAAATTTTTCAAAAAATCAGCACGTATTACTCCTGAGGAGTTTAGGCGTGACACAGACAAACAATGAATATGGCAAGGAAAGAATTAACCGAAACGCAAGCTGCGATACAGTCAAAATGCCCTAGATGCCGTACGGGAGAGATGTTTACCGGGCGAGCATATGGGCTTAAAGTGCAGAAAATGAATGAATTTTGCCCGCACTGCCAATTAAAATTCGAGCAAAGGCCCGGACATTTCTACGTGTCGATGTTTGTGAGCTATGCGATGGTGGTGGCTGAAATCGTCATCGCCTGTTTGCTGACCTACTTAATCACTGGTAACGACAGCTCGTTTTGGCTATATTTGGTCGTATCGCTTTCAGCGTCAGTTGTTTTGGCTCCGTTTAACTACCGATACTCTCGCGTTATCCTCATGTATTGGCTTACCCCCGGCATACGCTACCGGCCCGAGTCGGCTAGGGAACGAACAAATGGGGAGGGAACAGCAACCGGAACTTAGGGTATCCGTTTGCGGATTGCTTCCTCGTCCAAATAACCCTGGTGCTGCCAGGTCTGTTCGCCATTTTCGTAAAGCATGAGAGCTGGTAGGGCCGTCACGCCTAGTTCTTTACTGATTTTCCGGTTTTCGTCTATATTGATTTGGATGAGGGTTAACTGATCGCTCATTTCTTTCTCGATGCGCGCAAAGTAGGGTTTCATCTTGATACAGGGGATGCACCAATCGGCATAAAAATCGACCAATACCAACCCGTCAGACTGGACCAAGTTTCGGTAGTCCTCTGTGCTCATCCCTTCGGCTTGGTAATCCTCGGTATGGATTTCGGGCAATTCAGCCGTACGCCAGGCCAGCATGCCGCCTTGCATGTCGAATACGTGCTCAAACCCCATTTCCTTCAATCGTTCGTATGCACGGCCACTTCGCCCGCCACTATGGCAGTAAAGGAATATGGGTGCCGATTTGTCGAGCAGGGCAATTTGCTCGTCAAAGGATTCGTCGTTCCAGTTGATGTTGAGAGCACCAGCTAGGTGTCCCTTTTCAAATTCGCTTGGTGTGCGGACATCCACGATGGTGGCCCTGTGCGTTTGGGCGATTTTTTCGGAAAACCCGGCTACCGGCAACTTGTCGTCGTGTCGGTTCGTTTGCCCGTGGGCGTCGATACTGCTTATACCCAAGAATACAAAAAAGAGAAATAATGGATTGTTCATTTCTATTTCCCTTATTACTTAACTGTTATCACGGATTAGCCGTTCCAGATCAGCAGCTTGGGATACGCCCGATTGCCGCCAACGGATTTCGCCTTTTTTGAATAGGATTAAAGTCGGCACCCCCCGGACCTGGTAAGCCGCAGCCGCCTTCGGATTTTTATCCACATCGATCTTGATGATAGTTGCCGCATCCTTAACACGCTGTTTAACATCATCCAAAATGGGGCCTTGCATTTTGCAAGGGCCGCACCAGTCGGCATAAAAATCAACAAGTACGGGTTTGTCTTGATTAATGATTTCGCTAAATGTCATGTCACATACCTCCGTTTGGGGGTTGTTGCAAAAGTAACACCTAAGCCCAACCCACTTTCGAAGATACGAATTATTATCGGAAAAAAGCCAGCTAACACGTTCGGTAATCGGCTGATTATGCAACAACCACAAACTATATTTACATCAACCAACGACTCAGGATTAAAAGCTTCGGTCTTAAAGACGGCTGGTTTCTTCTGTTGTGGACGACTCGGGCTGTGACGGTACCTGTCGTTGGCCTACGCCAAGTCTTTACGAAAACGACAAGCCAATCATGCGACTGTCCAGTTGTTGATGTACCCGGGAGTTGAGAGCGGAGAGGGTCGAACGGTTCACGTAGTTGAAATCATTGAACAGGTCGATTACCTGGAGGCGGATGCTCCCTTGGTTATTTAGTACCTGTTTAGCAACCGTAATATTAACGCGGGATCGACGCTCTGACACGGAGAAGGGATTAACCTGTATGGGCGATAAATAATACCCCGACAATTCCACGGTCCATAATTTAGGGAGCCGAAACTGGTTGGTAAGCAGGGCTACGGCTGAAAACCGAGTCGCATCCATCTGTTCGCCGTCTAGTTTGCCCCTAAAATGGTTGTGCAGGCCAGCAAAGTTTGCTACGAGATTGTACCACGCAGCGATAGGCATCATGTAGCTGATGCTCAGACTGTATTCTTCTAGTTTTTGGATGTTTCCAAAACCTAGCGCCGCGCCAGAGACATCCGGTTGACGGTTCAGCGTTTGTATCAGTGAGTTACGTGTTTGTATATAAGTAAGGGAGGTGCTCAGTTTATTGGCAAAAATATGTGAAAGACTCAAGCTTTCGCCGATAGTTGGTAATAACTCCGGATTGCCCGACTGGTAGTAAAGCAAATCGGTATAGAATGCGTAAGGTATCAGGTATTCGTAGTTAGGCCGGTCAAGGTGTCGGTTGTAGCTTAGACCCAGCACATGGTTCCCATCAGGGTGGTATTGCAGCATAATGGATGGAAAAAGCTGGGTGTTCCTGTTTTTGAATGTTTCATCTTGTCGTACCTCCCTTCCCGTATTGCGGGTGTTCTCCATGCGCAGACCGGCTTGCAGCGCCCACTTGCTGCCCCATTGTTGGCTGTAGTCGACATAGGCTGCGTTGATATGCTCATTAAAAAGATAGTGAGGGCTTCGGGATGCGTCGGTTTCGTATTGGCCCGTGGCTGGGTTTTGCTACAGATTTTCCGGCTTTCCAGAGGGAAACCAAGGTTTTTTCACGAGGGGAGATGATATCCCTGGCTATGAGGCGTTCGTTGTCGGAACGCCAATTGAACACCTGTTGTCCGGCAAACCGCATCCAATATCCACTTGATGAGCTAAGCAGCGACGTGATGTCTTCGAGGTAATCAAAGCATAGGACGACATTTCCGCTAGCGTCAAACACCAAGGGAGTAGAGCGGTAATGCAGGCGCAAATGCTGTCCCTTTAGGTTGGTAATGGCACCGCCGTACACCGACGATTCAAGGGACAAATAGGATGTTTTCGGAAGGCGCTGTAGCAGTTGTCGGCGAATGTCTAGAAAATTGGCGATGCTTCTCCGATCTTGGATAACGGTAAAGTATTTCTCGTCCCACCCTGAGCCGACGGGAACATCAAGGGGATCGCTACCGGCAAGTGTGGCCAAATTGCTACTGCAGTATAGGTAGTCAAACCGGGAAAAATCAAAAATCGAGTAAACCCGGTTACTACGCAAGGCCATGTCATCGAGTAAAGCCAGAAGGGGGACGATTTGGTCGGGTACTTGCTGGGTTTTGCCGGGTACATATTCCTCCCGAAGCAAGTTGCCGATGCGGGTTAATAGATTTTGATCTTGGTTTGTTGACGTGATATCCATGAAGAGCAGGTAAACAGGCTTTGTCTGTTTATGGTTGTTTTGATATTTGTTTATCGTCGGGGACGCTGTATACAGGGCTTCCAATCCCTTAGATTGCGACCGGCTTTGTTTTAGATTGATCACGATAAAGGTAGTGAGTTTACGGATACTGTCAAAATTGGCGTGAGGACTTAGTCGCTAAAAAAATAGGGGCCATCATGTTGTTGCGTAAATTATGGCATGCGCATGTCGTTAGTTACTCGTACTTTTGTGAGAAACGAAGGGAACGGAATGAAACGATTATTGTTATTGCTGTGTTTAATTATGGTTGCGGTTTGCTGGTCTGGTTCGGCTCTGGCACAGAGCTATGTGGACAGCATCCATCGGCATCGTGCCGAAAAGCATGCCGCAGCTTTCGGGAACCCCGCGTTCCCCCTGAATACGGAAGACGAGGTTTTTCTGCATTATTACGAACCAAACGAGGATTATCGGGTGCGCGCAGCAATCGAGTTCCTCATTGGTGAAAAACCGTTTCGGATGCCGACGTATGACGGTACAAGTACCGAGTATATCCGTTTCGCGCAGTTGACGTTCACGGTACGGGGCGAGCATGTATCGCTCATCGCCTACCAAAACACAGGCCTGTTAGCCAACCCTCGCTACAACGACCACTTGTTCGTGCCATTTAACGACCTGACCAATGGCGAGGAAACGTATGGTGGTGGGCGTTACCTCGACTTGTCCAAAGCAGATATTGTCAATGGACACATTATTTTGGATTTCAACAAAGCATATAACCCCTATTGTGCGTACAGCGATGGATATCACTGCCCTATTCCACCCCCGGATAATGATTTGGATGTCCCGATTCGTGCCGGCGAGAAAAGCTATACGGGGTCTATCCGCCAGCGGCCTCGGCCTGTTACCCCGCCCGATGCGCTAACCGATAGTGAGCGCCAGCTTGTGCTGACGGGCGATACAAGCCAGCTTTTGCGTATCATCCAAGACACGGTGGAAGCTGAACACACCCTTTTGAAGTCGGCTTCTGTGGATGTCGACCCTAAAGACGACCTCCTGCCATTATTGGCTAAGCGGATGTACCTTGCGATGACCGACACCTTGCGCCCGGGCGTGGGTATTGCGGCACCACAAGTAGGTGTTAATCGCAATGTGATTTGGGTACAGCGGTTCGACAAAGTGGGGGCGCCATTCGAGTTTTACGTAAACCCTAAGATTGTTTGGCGCTCCAACTTAATGCGGAAAGGTTGGGAAGGGTGCCTATCCATTCCCGACACAAGGGAAGAGGTATACCGTCATTACACGATCCGCCTGACCTATCAGGATCTTGACGGGAACTATCACGATGAGCTGATCGAGGGTTTCACTTCGGTCATTGTCCAGCATGAGGTAGACCATCTGTATGGCATCCTGTTTACCGATCGCTTAATCGAGCAGCAGGGCAACATATACCACCCAGTTGATGATGCGATTGGATTGTATCTACGTGATCCTATGGCGAGGCCTTAAATAAAGAAAATCATATTGAAGGCAAACTCGCCCCCATTTGTGCCTCGCTTTTTGTAGCTTTGTATATGCCATTCGGAACACTCTTTCTATTGCCCGTGCCGCTTTCGGATACGGCGGCATCAGCGTCTTATACGCCGTTTTTGGTTGATACGATCAACACCATCGGGGAATATATCGTGGAAAACGAGAAAACAGCCCGAAAATTCCTGAAGCAAGCGGGACTCACACGCCCCCAACAGGAACTCATCATGCACGATTATGGCAAGCACACCCGCCAACGGATGGATGTGCGTGTCTTTTTTGCCGGATTAGAGGCAGGCAGGGATGTCGGTCTGATGAGTGAAGCTGGTGCTCCGGGCGTGGCCGATCCGGGTGCCGAAATCGTAGCGGAAGCCCACCGGCGGGGTATCCGTGTCGTGCCTCTGGTAGGTCCCAGCTCCATACTTTTGGCCTTGATGGCGTCCGGTTTCAGCGGGCAGAGCTTCGCCTTCCATGGCTACTTGCCCATTGCTAAATCGGACCGTATCAAGCGTATCAAGCAGCTGGAAAAAGACACAATAACCAAGCAGCAAACTCAACTTTTTATCGAAACCCCATTCCGCAACAATCAGCTATTGGATGATGTGCTACTGTCGTGTAACTCCCAGACTCGCTTATGCATCGCTTGCAATCTGACAGCACCTGACGAGTTTATCCATACGCGGGCAATCAAAGATTGGAAAGCCGACAAACCTGACTTGCATAAGAAGCCAACGGTGTTTTTATTGGGTTGATGGGGATGGTCAGTAAAAATATCGAAGTGCTGATCGTTGGTGCTGGACCATCCGGACTAATGGTAGCCGCCCAGCTGCTGCGCCACGGGGTTCACCCGACAATTATCGATCAGCGGATAGGCCCCGACAAAAGCAGCAAGGCCCTGGTTCTGCAGGCAAGAACCATGGAGTTGCTTAGGCAGATGGGTGTGGATGAGCAATTGATGAGGAAAGGGATGGCATGTGAGGGAATACAGTTACAAGAAGGCAAAGCCGTGTGGGGCCATACGGATTTCGATGTGGCCGACGAACCAAGAAGTCGTTTCCCAACCCTGTTGACCATTTCCCAAAACCATGTAGAGGGCGCATTGACCCAGTTATTGACCGAAAATACGTGTGCTATACGATGGAACACCCGATTGTTGTCCTTTAGGCAAAATGACCGGGAGGCTATTGTGGAGGTGGGGAATGAAGATTCCAAGGAAACCTGGCGCTGCAATTGGGTGATCGGAGCCGACGGATCTGATAGCCGTGTGCGGGAACTTGCCGGTATTTCGGTTGCCGAGCATGGCCCGGAGATACCGATGCTGTTAGCCGAAATGCAATTGGAAGAAGGTCGCAACCGTCGCATACACCTGTTCCTATCCAAGGAACGGCAATTTCTGGCATTACTGCCTATGGGCAACGAGGGGAATTACCGATTGATCGGTTCGCTACCTCCTGCAGTGTCGGAGGCAGGTATTACCTATGCTGGCATCAAATCGTGGGTCGATCGTATCCTAGGTTTCGAGCTGCCCGTGGCCCGTTATCGCTGGGGCAAAGTGGTCCACTCCCGTCGTCGAGCGGCTGGCACATTCAGGCAGCAGCGCTGCTTTTTAGTTGGCGATGCAGCACATGAATTCCCGTACGGACTGGGATTTGGGCTGAATATCGGGATGCAGGAAGCCGTTAACCTGTCATGGAAGCTGGCCGGTGTAATCCGTGGGCGCCACAAGCCCGATACGCTTTATTCGTACGGTCAGGAGCGCGAATGGGCGTCTCAACAAGCTATGTCCTTGGCCGATATGTTGTGGCGAGCCGTTTTGGACAAGTCATGGATAACGTACTCTTGGTTATGGGGAAGGTTCAGGAAGCGGATGACCCGTATATTGGCTCGACCCGAAACGGCCGGCAAAATCGAAGCTGATATGGCACAGCTGGATGTTGATTACCAAGCTTCCACCCTATCCGTACATCACAGCACACAGTTTGGAGTCCGTGCGGGCGATCGCTTACCTTACTTGTCCCTTTTTGACGAAAAACAGAAAGCCGAAACAGACTTGCATGCTTGGTGTGCAAAACCGGGATTCGTTTTGCTGGTCCTCGGCACTGTTAGCCACCATAACTTGCGAATCATGAGCCAATGGATGAAGCAGAAATTCCCCCGCGATATGCACCTGTATTACTTGCCCTATTCTGATACAAACAAAGCGGTTTTTGACCGCTTCGGAATGCACAAAACGATGACGAAAATGGTTCTTGTGCGCCCCGATATGCATATCGCCTACATCAATGACACGCTTAACACAGGGCTAGTTGACATTTACATGGAAGAAGTAATGGGGTGGTCGTACGAGCCATCCATCTATGGTAACAACCCACGTGATACCACAGGAGAATAATAAGATTTATGCGGATGGAGTCGAAAGTAGGATTGCAATGGAAGCTAAAGTCGTTCGACAGACTATCAAGTGGTGAATTGTATGATATTCTTGCGCTCCGTAGTGAAGTTTTTGTTGTGGAACAGCAGTGCGCCTATCAGGATATCGATGGAAAAGACCAGACATCGACACATTTAATGGCTTACCGGGGCAACGAACTTGTGGCTTATGCTCGGTTGTTGCCACCAGGCTTATCGTACAAGACGGCTAGTATTGGCCGGGTTATCACACGGAGGACTGAACGGGGAGCGGGTTTGGGTAAGGAACTTATACGACGAGCTATGGAAGCGGTGGTAGGGCTATTTGGCAAGGGCTTGGTTACCATTAGTGCCCAGCAGCATTTGGAAGCGTTTTATGGTGCATTCGGGTTTGTGCGGCAGGGCGACGCTTACCTTGAGGATGGCATCCCGCATATCAAAATGATTTCCTTTGGATTACCCGTGGGCAATCCAAGATAATACCCTTATTTTTGGCACTATGAATTTTGACTTGGAGAGTATTTCGCCCGACCTGATAAAGATTGCCGGGGCATTTTACCTGGTAAAGATGCTTGTACGGATTTTCTATGCCAATACCATTCGGAACACCCTGTTGCGTATAGCTGAAGAAAACCGTTTTATGAACCCCAATATGGCTTGGTTGGTCGTGGTGCCATTTTTTAACCTGTTTTGGAATTTCCAAATCGCATCGCGGGTATCAGACTCACTTACTAATGAGTTTTATGACCGCAAGATTGCCGAGGAGGAGAACCCGGGAAAGCGGACAGGTCTTTTTTTCGCATGGACGGCCTTGCTGTCGGCTGTACCTTTCCCACCGTTTATCATCATTACCCTGTCGTTGCTCAGTCTGATGTACTTTATCACGTATTGGGTCAAAATAAATAATTTTAAAAACTTGCTGACGGAACACGACCGATTCCGTCAGGAAAGCCAAAACGAACCATGATGCAATTACAACAATTAATATCACATTTGGAGCACGTTGCGCCGCCTAGCTATCAAGAGGCATACGATAACTCGGGACTGATCGTGGGCGATCCCAGGCAGGTGGTAAGTCAGGCCTTGGTCTCGTTGGATTGCACGGAAGAGGTCGTTGACGAAGCTATCCGAACGGGCAGCGACTTGATTATCTCCCATCACCCTATTGTCTTTAAGGGCTTAAAACGCTTTAACGGCAACACCTATGTAGAGCGGGTCGTGATGAAAGCTATCCGGCACGGGATTGCACTGTATGCTGTCCATACTAACCTGGACAATGTCGATGAAGGCGTGAATGGTATGATTGCCAAGCGGCTGGGGCTTCGGAATACCGCGATATTGGATGCCAAAAAAGGGCAGCTTCGCAAGCTGGTCGTGTTTGTCCCCGATGAACACGCCGAGCGGGTTCGCAACGCATTGTTTGCCGTTGGTGGAGGACATATCGGCGACTACGATGAGTGCAGTTATAATTCGGTCGGGTATGGTACGTTCAGGGGAGGTGCAGACTCAAACCCTTTTGTGGGGGAGAAAGGGCTTCGGCACCAGGAGCGTGAAGTACGAATCGAAACGATATTCCCGGCGCATCGCGAACGGCAAATTGTGCTCAGTCTGATGGAAGCACATCCCTATGAGGAGCCTGCCTATGACATCTACAGTTTGGAAAACCAATACGATCGGGTAGGGAGTGGGATGACCGGATTTTTGGAAGAGCCGATGGAAGAACGCGCCTTCCTAGCACACATCAAGCGGTCGCTGCAAGCCACGGTAATCCGGCATACGGCCTTGCGGGGGCGGCCTGTGCATAAAGTTGCGGTTTGTGGTGGTGCCGGAGGCTTCCTCCTAGGCAAGGCAATCGCTGCCGGTGCTGATTTTTTTATTACGGCCGATTACAAATACCACGAGTTTTTCGACGCAGAAGGAAAAACCGTTATTGCGGATCCCGGACATTTTGAAAGTGAACAATTTACGTCACATTTATTGTTGGAAATTATTACGAAAAAATTTCCTAACTTTGCAATCCGCTTGGCGGAAACAAATACGAATCCCATAAATTACTACAGTTAGATGGAACAAACCGTAGAAGATAAATTGAAAGCACTGTGGGCACTACAAAGCGTGCACACGAAAATAGACAAAATCCGCCAGGTGCGGGGTGAGTTGCCAATCGAGGTCGCTGACTTGGAAGATGAAGTGGCCGGTTTAGAAACCCGTATCGAAAAGATTCGCGCTGAGCTGGACGACTTGGAAGATTCGATTGTTAACCGCAAGAACATGATTACGGATGCGGAAAGCGCAATCAAGAAATACCAAGGTCAACTTAACGAGGTAAAGAATAACCGGGAGTACGACGCCGTTAACAAGGAAATCGAAATCCAAGGGCTCGAAATCCAAGTATGCGAGAAGAAAATCCGCGAGTTCGAGTTTGAAATTCAGAACAAAACGGAAACTTACGAGGCTGCCCAAGAAAGCTTGGAGTCAAGGAAAGCCGATTTGGAAGTGAAGAAAGGCGAGCTTGACACCATTACGGCAGAAACCCAAAAAGAAGAGGACGTCTTGGCGAAAGATGCCACGAAAGCAGAGAAGAAAATCGAAGAACGCCTACTGAAAGTATACAATAGGCTTCGCTCGTCATACAAGAATGGATTGTCCGTGGTTTCTATCGATCGCGATAGCTGCTCGGGCTGCCACAACAAAATTCCACCGCAATTGCAATTGGAGATTCGCCAGCGCAAAAAGATTATTATCTGCGAACACTGTGGGCGTATCCTAGTGGACGAGATGTTAGTCGAGGAAGTGGGATAGTATTCATTTGAAGGAAATTGAAAACCGGCCGATAACAATGGCCGGTTTTTTTTATGGAGAGGTGTACCTATTATTATGAGCGATAGCATTATTGTCATAGGTAGTGTGAATATGGACATGGTTGTAAAAGCCAGTCACATTCCCCAACCGGGCGAAACGGTGTTGGGCGGCACGTTTTTGATGAATCCTGGCGGAAAAGGGGCAAACCAAGCGATTGCCGCAGCTCGGCTCGGTGGCAATGTGGCCTTTGTCGGAAAGGTTGGGGACGATGTGTTTGGAAAGCAATCGGTGCGGCTTTTCGATGATGAAGGTGTGGATACAAGTGGTATCCTACTCGCCCATGATGTCCCATCAGGGGTAGCCTTGATTACGGTGGATGGGCAAGGCGAAAATAGTATCGTTGTTGCCTCCGGTGCAAACGCCCATCTTACACCTGAGGATGTTGAGCCCGTATTCCAGCAGTACCCCAACAGTAGGATATTGCTCATACAGCTGGAAACACCCATGCCGACGGTGAAGTATGCTATCCAACGCGCCCGGGATAGGGCTATGCAGATTATCCTGAACCCAGCTCCGGTTAACTTACAGGCGTCCGGTATTTTGCACTTAGTAGATATCCTTACGCCAAACGAGAGGGAGGCGGCGTTGTTGTCGGGTGTACCTGTTGTCGATATAGAAAGCGCAAGGCAGGCAGCGGTGTGGATACAGAATCAAGGCGTAAAACATGTTATTTTGACCCTTGGCAAGGCGGGTGCGGTGCTTTTGGAGGGTAACGAGTTTTACCATATTCCCGCACCAGAGGTAGAGGCTGTAGATACCACAGCAGCCGGCGACGTGTTTAATGGTGCATTGGCGGTAGCCCTCGCCGAAGGATCAAACCTGAAAGAAGCTGCGTCATTCGCATGCCGAGCTGCGGCTGCAGCGGTTACCAAGATGGGAGCGCAGTCTTCAATCCCTCGTCGGGAAGAGGTGGTGTGAGGGTAGTAAACAACTTGTTCGAGGAGTCGGCAACTGAAGAATTATCGCCGTATCGTACAAGAAAACTCTGCCCTGACTATGATGGAGCTTGGCGGAGGAGAAGGCTTTTCCCTTTTGAAACTTAACGGATAAACAACAAATACACATCACATGAGGTACATCTTTTTATTCGCGTTAATCCCGTTCTTTGGTTGCGGTTTACCCGCTGTTGAACATGAGGAAAACCCCTTTTGGTTAGCTTTTGAAACACAGGCCGAACTTCACCGTTTTTTCCGATATGAAAAAGGAATACACGTGGTCAGCGGACACCGTGGGACAACGGAGTTTGGGCTACCCGAGAACTCAATCGCAGCGATGGAAAAGGTGCTGGAGCATACTCCGGCCTTTTTTGAGATAGATCCCCGGCTAACCAAAGATAGTGTGGTCATTCTGATGCACGACGCAACACTCGACAGAACCACCAACGGGACTGGAAATGTATCCGATTATACGTGGGCCGAGTTGCAAGAGTTGCAACTGAAAGACAAGGACGGCAACCTGACCGAACACCGCATCCCTACGTTAGCGGAAACCATTGAATGGGCACGGGGCAAAACTGTACTGAACCTCGACAGGAAAGATGTGCCTTTGGAAACCACCGCTCGCATCATCAAGGAACACGATGCGTATGCTTTTGTAATGGTAACTGTACATTCGCCAGAACAAGCGCGATTCTATCTCAACGAAAATGCAGACCAGATGCTATCTGCCCATATACGTACCCTAGAGCAATATGAAGCATATTATGCCGCCGATATCCCGTTCGGTCAGCTTATCGCGTACATTGGCCCGGATATCAAGCCCGAAAACCAAAGGTTTTACGAGTTGTTAAACGGAAAGGGAGTTATGTGTATGATTTCTGCATCACCTACATACGATAAACTGTCTACGGAAGAGGGGCGTGCCGACTCCTATCGTGCCATCATGGAAGATGGAGCATCAATCCTTGAATCAGATTTCCCTATCGAGGTGTCCGAGGCGTTGAAATGACATGGGGTAAAGTCTTTCCGGTAACGATTGCGTAGAAATATACATGACTTTATTGCCCACCCGGCGCAATATTTCGTATCATTGTTTTATCTCTAAGGCGACAAGAATAACCAAATAAACCGATGATGCGCCTTGGTTTCCGTTATTAACCAACAAAATAATAGGCGTTATGAAAGAGAACAGGCGTGATTTTATCAAGAAAATGGCTGTAAGTACGGGTTCGATCGCATTAGGGGGCGTAGGCCTCGGCTTCAGCGCCAAAAGCTACCGTCGGATAATCGGTGCGAACGCTACGGTAAACGTCGGGATAATCGGCTTCTCTGATCGCTTCAAAAGTTCGTTGCTTCCCTGCTTTATGGACCATAGTGGGGAGCTAAATTTCAGGATGTCGGCCCTATCCGACATTTGGTCCGTACGACGGGAAGAGGGCGCGTCCTATGTCCAATCACAAACCGGATGGGACATCAAAAAATGCCGGAATAACGACGAGCTTTACGACATCAAGGATATCGATGCCGTTATCATCAGCACGGCCGACTTCCAGCATGCGCACCACCTTAGCGAAGCCGCACTGGCAAGGAAAGACGCTTACGTCGAAAAACCCTTTGCGGAAACCATGGAAGATGCTAACGCTGCAATGGAGGTGTGCAAGTCTAGTGGAATCGTGGTGCAAATCGGGTCGCAACGCCGTAGCGGCGCTAACTACCAATCCGCATACGAATATATCCAATCCGGGCAGTTCGGGGATATCGTGATGGCCGAGATGTCTTGGAACGTGAACCAACCCGGCCGATGGCGTAGGAAAGAACTGTGTGAACGTATTCGCAAGCAAGATGTTGACTGGAATCGCTTTTTGTTAAATCGACCATATACGGAATGGAATCCACGGATCTACCTGGAGTATCGGCTGTTTTGGCCATTTTCATCGGGCATTCCGGGCCAATGGATGTGCCATCAGATTGATACGGTCCATTGGTTTACCGGGTTTAACTACCCGCGAAGTGTTGTCTCCAATGGAGGTATTTACCTGTGGCAGGACGGAAGGACCAATGCGGATACCATGACGGCCGTATTTGATTACGGCCCCAAAGATGATCTGACTAAAGGGTTCCAAGTAACCTATACCTCCAGGTTTACCAACTCAGCAGGCGGAACCAAGGAGCTGTACTACGCTAACGGAGGTACGTTGAATTTGGATACTAACGAGATATCCCCATTGGGAGGGCTGCAAGAGAACCACGCGGGAGCAATGGGCCTGCCGCCCAACCTGCTCCAGCCATCGAAGCTACCCGACGTGACGGCTGCTGCGGGGGCTAACACCGGCGGGGATACGCTGACCTCGGCTCATATGAGAAATTGGATGGAATGTGTGCGATCCCGAAAGGAAACCAACGCTCCCGTAGAAGCAGGCTATTACCACGCGATTGCTTGCGGCATGGCTAACGCAGCCCTTCGTACTGGTCAGCGGGTCCATTTTGATGAAACCACCAAACAGATAATGGCCGGGAATGAGATTTTTAAATACTAAACCCTACTGACATGCTTAAAAACATCGTGCTTTTTTTCCTTGCCGTCGCCGTTCTTCATTTCGTCTCGAGCGGCCAGGAAAAGGCTGGTATCCCCGATATCGGCGTCTGTGTCGGTGCTGAACGAACGCACATTGCACAAGAAGCAGGTTTTGATTATATCGTCCCTTCGGTTTCGTCGTACCTTGTACCTTTGGAATCACAGGATGTATTTGCTGAAAAAATAAAAACAGACAATCCATACGGGGTTAAGGCGATTAACAGTTTTTTGCCGGGCAACTTGCCTTGTTTTGGGCCGGAAGCCGATAGGGCAAAAATTTTGGAATACGCCCAAATCGTTTTTGAACGGGCAAGCCTGCGAAATGTGCCTATGATTGTTCTCGGGAGTGGCCGGGCAAGGAATATACCGGATGGTGTAGACCGTGAAGATGCAACCCGGTTTTTTGTAGAACTATGCAAGGAATTGGCCGATATGGCACAAGCTTATAACATTCAAATCGCGTTGGAAAACCTCAATAAGGGCGAAACAAACTTCGTCAATACCGTACAGGAAGCAGCTGAAATATGCAAGCGTGTTGACCGGCCGAACTTTGGTATCAATGCAGATCTCTACCATATGTTGAGAGAGGAGGAGACAGCCGAAGCGTTTATTAAAGCTGCGCCCTATCTTATTTGGTGCGATGTCGCCGAACCTGCTAACCGGACACCACCGGGTATGGAAGGAACGGATTTCAGACCCTATTTGCATAAGTTGAAAGAACTGGGCTATCATGGAGGGATAACCATAGAAGCCAGATGGGATGATTTTTTAGTGCAGGCACCCGGTGCTTATCGGGAGCTTTTTCGCCAAGTGGATGAGGTTTTTAAGTAGATCGGCCGTGGTGAATAGCGAGGCAAGCTGCTCCTAATAAGAGCAAATTCCTTTTCCTCCCCTGCTGTCGCACCAACTCTTTCGCATGCCCCGTTAGAAAGACGACGATTAGAAAATTTTGTCCCTCCCCCTTAAAACCGGTGTGTTTACAAGGGTAGTTTTCGACGTCAGTTCGTCTCCAATAATTTAAATATTACTACATTTACGCTTGTACAAAAAAAATGGAACGTAGCGATGTCACTAAATAGAGGTTATATTACATCGAATTTACGTGGCAAATGAGCACTCCCAGACAAAGCGATGGGGTAACAACACGACACACATCATGAAAACACATCTATTTGATTCCATCTTTTGGGCGGCGGTTTTATTGTTGTCCACCACTCCCGTTATGGCACAACAGGCTCAAGAAATATTCTTGGCAGACCCGACGATATATGTCGAAAACGGAAAATATTATCTTACGGGCACATCGGGAAGCGACCGGGGGCCAAAAGGATTTCAGCTGTTGGAATCGACCGATTTAAAAGAGTGGTCTACACCAAGTAAGTCTAACGAGTCACCACATATGCTACTCGTCCAAGGAAAGCAAACCTTCGGGTCGATAGGGTTTTGGGCTCCGCAGTTATTAAAGAAGGATGATAAGTATTACCTAACGTACACGGCCAATGAGCAGACTGTATTAAGCGAGTCAACCTCTATATTGGGGCCATACACACAACCGGATGTAACACCCATCGATGGAACAGAGAAAAACATCGATTCTTATATTTTTAAGGACAGCGACGGAACGTACTACCTCTATCATGTTCGATTTTCAGAGGGTAATTACCTTTGGGTAGCCGAGTTTGATATGGAGTCCGGCAAAATAAGGCCAGAAACACTAAAGAAATGTTTTGATCAGACCGAACCGTGGGAAGCCACTCCGCTATACGAGTCTGCCCCGATTATGGAAGGCCCTACGGTCATTAAATTGGAGGACACCTATTATATGTTCTATTCTGCCAATCATTTTATGAACATCGACTACGCCGTAGGCTATGCAGTTGCGGATTCTCCCTATGGACCATGGAAGAAATATGAAGGCAACCCGATTATCCATCGTTCCATTGTATGTGAACATGGCTCGGGTCATGGCGACTTGTTTGAAGGGCTCGACGGCCAGCTGTACTATGTTTATCATACCCATTATGACAAGGAACAAGTGATTCCAAGGCGGACGCGTATCGTACCGGTCAATCGGGTATGGGATGCTGCAACTGGACTTTATCAGTTCAGCGTTGACGGCGATAAGGTTATTAAGCCTGTTTTGTCTAGGCAATAGTATCCCATATTTTAGCGATACTAATAAACTGCTGCTTGAAAACTCTAACCATTCATTCGGCGCAACCCTGTATTCAGCGCGTATAGGTTAAGACAATACACGATCGATGAGATATATTGCATTAGCTTTTTTTATAATAACGATTGTCCATATTGTTGAGGGGTGCAGTACAAAGTCCGTTCAAGTGGGGGCAAGTACGGTTGATGTTGAATCTCGTGGCGAAACCACCATTCGCTGGGATTACCATACCCTACAGCGTTTGGCTCCCCGGGGCGATAGGGAGCTGCGATATGCAGGATACCTGAGAGTGAAGCGATTTAATGACGGTAGCGCAGTAGCGATTTACGAAGCAGAAGGCAATGTGGAGTTGATCCGCAGTTTGGATAATGGAAAGACGTGGAGTGAGCCGATTACCGTGTTTCATGCGTTTACGGCAATAAATGACGAAGGGAGGAGTACACGGGTGAATATCGCAAACCCGGAGATTATCGAACTTGCAAATGGTCATTGGGTTGCTGCGAGCAACTATCGTCCAGCGAAAGATGAAATCACCCCTTTCTCCATATCCATTACGATAAGTTATGACAGAGGGCTTAGTTGGCAAGAGCCACAGATTATTTTTGCTGCCCACCCCCGTTTTAAGGATGGTTGTTGGGAACCGTCATTACTACAGCTTCCTGATGGCACACTTCAAGTGTATTTTGCAAACGAGAAGCCATACATGAGGAGTGACGAGCAGGAGATATCCGTATTAGAGTCGTGGGATAACGGCAATACCTGGGTGGACACGCCTCGTACGGTCAGTTACCGGAAAGGTCACCGAGACGGTATGCCGGTACCGTTATTGGTTGACGACGAAATCTTGGTGGTTATTGAGGATAATAAGGATGGACAATTTAAGCCCTATATTGTCCGTACACCGACTGCTGATAATTGGAGCCAGCCCGTATTAGGTGACTCACCCCTGCGGACCTATGCATTAGCAGATTCATTACGGGCTGATGTGTACGCGGGGGCACCATATATTGCGCAATTGAGTACGGGCGAAATGATCATGTCTTACCAAACTACCCAAGGGCGTGGGGAGGATTGGGAGAAGTCGACAATGGAGGTTGCAATTGGAGACCCATCTGGCCGAAACTTTCGAAAGGTACCCAGACCTTTCGATGTACCCCTACACTGCGGGGCGAAATGGAATTCGATCGCACGTTGGGATGACACGACGGTAGTAGCCACCTCCGCCACGAATTTTGACGGTTCATCCACCGGTGCATGGATGATATTAGGAAGATTAGTTGTTGAATAGATAATAATACGAAGATGTTTTTACAGGCTGTTTTTTCTATCTGGTTTCAGTTGCTTTTGGTGTTGGTCAGTGTTTCTGATAACACAAAATCGCCACAAAACGTTAATAAGGAGAACTGGAATGTTCCAAAAGAGCAGGTAGGTCAATATGCTAACCCCGTTTTTGAACCCATCCTAGCCGATCCATCAGTAATTCGTGATCCGGAATCGGGCGATTTTTATGCCTATGGAACCCAGGATAATTGGGGAGACGGAAACGGTAGTCGGCTCATGCCCGTTATTCGTTCCAGCGATTTGGTAAATTGGGCGGTGGTGGGACAGGCATTTCAAACGCAGCCTACGTGGAAAAACGAAGGTGGGTTGTGGGCTCCCGACGTCAATTATATCAATGGAAAATTTCATCTATATTACTCGTATTCTACGTGGGGCGACCCTAATCCAGGTATTGGGGTGGCGGTCGCTGAGAAGCCAAATGGGCCTTTTGTCGATCAAGGTAAATTATTCGATAGTCGGGATGTGAATGTACCCAACTCCATAGACCCACATTACTTCGAAGACGGCGGCAAGGCCTATTTATTTTGGGGAAGTTTCAGTAATGCCGCTACGCAGGGTACGTATGGAGTAGAGTTGGCAGAGGACGGTTTGTCGGTGCCTAGCCTGGACGCTAAATTCCGTATAGCAGCCGGCGATGTGGAAGCGGTGATGATCCACAAACGAGGTGATTATTATTATTTCTTCGGCTCAAAAGGAAGCTGTTGCGAAGGGGCGGATAGCCGCTACCATGTCGTGGTGGCACGCTCTACGGATTTGCGTGGGCCCTATCTCGATAAAGATAGGAGAGATATGAACGAACGTGGCCATGGTACGCTGTTGCTCCAAGGTAACGAAACCTATGCGGGACCCGGTCACAATGCGCGCATCATCACTGACGATCAGGGTACCGATTGGTTCCTATATCACGGAATCGATCGTACCCAGGGAAAGGTATCTAGCGGAGCAAGCAGGCGTGTACTCATGCTGGATCAGCTCGATTGGGTTGATGGGTGGCCCGAAATAAAAGGAAGCACCCCAAGCACAACACCGCAGCCTGCACCGCAGTTTCAATGATATTGGTGATAAGACTCTACCGCTAGCTTCTGATATTCACTCCGGTACTGGTGGGGTTGTTTGCCGGTTACTTTTTTAAATTGCTTGTTGAAATTTGTCAGGGATTGAAACCCGCATTCATAACCGATGCGATCAATATTCATCTTGCCTTCCTTGAGTAGCTTACAGGCATATTCGATACGGAGCTCCTTTAAAAAATCAGAAAACGACTGGTTGACCCGTGATTTGAAGTATCGGCTGAAGGACGTATTGGTCATGCTTGCAATGGACGCCACTTCTTCCAACGTGATTTTCCGTTGAAAATTGTTCATGATATAGGCGTATACCTTATTCATCCGGTCTGTTTCAGCTTCGGTATTGTACGAGCGCGAATGCGTGTCAGTGATGAGGTGGCACTCGTCAGATAGCGCGATGGTGTTTAAGATACGTAGCAACTGGATGATGCTGTCTGCGCCTTGTAGCGTCAAGAGTTCTTTTATCATACGGCCTACCGTCGCATGCGTCCGCCCGGTAATCTCAATGCCGCACTTCGAGCGTTGGAATAAATGTTGTATCGCTTCAAATTCATCCTTATGCTGTATGGTCTCTCCTAAGAAGTGCTCGTGAAAATACGTGACGATAACCGTGGTGCTGAGTTCGCTGTCCTTCTCAAAGTAAGGATTATGGCTTCGCCATACATGCGGAAGATTAGGCCCAATCAGCACCATATCTTGTGATTTAAACGGCTTGATACTGTCGCCCACAATACGATTTCCCTCCCCCTCCAATACATAAGATAGTTGGAATTCCGGGTGGAGATGAAAAATGGGATCGAAGTAGGGCTCTACCTGCTTGCGCACGACAAATAACTTGTTGTCGGGTATCAAAGCTTTGGGGATGACATGGCTTTTTTTCATGAGTTGTCATTAATAAAACCCAAACATACCATTAAATGATATAATTTGACTATAAACAGATAATATATCGCGGTATTTCCGAATTTATGTAGCGTAGATTTGCTTTACTGTAATTGTGATATATAAACCATTCATAAGTTGTATGAGAGCTGTAATCTTCCTTATTGTATCTTGCTTTTTGTTTGTTGCGTGCAACAATCAACCCCAGGATAATGTGCCGCGCCGGGCGGAAGTGCTGTTTGTCGGACAGGACTCCGAGAGCGATGATGCGAACAAGTATGCAACATGGTTGGCCGTTGAACTTTTTAAAGCGGGCATCAACCTAACCTACACCACGGATTTTGACGATCTGAACACCAAGTATCTGAATTATTTCGATGGGGTGGTCATTTACACAGACTCTGCCAGTCTGTCCTCATCGCAGGAAAAGGCATTGCGGGGCTTTGTCGATAACGGCAAGGGCCTGATTCCATTAGGTATTGGAGCAGCTGCATTTACCAGTTCCGATTGGTATGCTAATGCGATTGGCGGCCGGTTGAGTAGCCACCAAGCGCAAAATACTTCGCTCAGTATTGCCGATACCGCGTACGGTATAACGAATGGCGTATCGGCATTTGAGGTGGTAAATGAGCGTTACATGCACGAAAACCTGGATGCGAATAACACCGTTCTTTTGGCGTCTGAAAGTGGCGAGCCTTATGCGTGGGTGCGTGACGCAGGAAAGGGACGTGTATTTTATACAGCACTGGGCAGAGAAGAAACGACATGGAAAAACCTGAATTACCTGCGTTTAGTGCGGAGTGGGGTACTTTGGGCTTTAGGTGAGCGAGTTGGGCAATTAGTTGCTGATTTGAATATTCCGCAGGTCAGTATTTATGCGGATACGATTTCCGACTTCACTGCGCGCTATGACGTGCCCGGCATGCAGGACCCGTTGTCGCCAGAAGAGGCCATGAAGCTCATTCAAGTACCGGTTGGATTCGAATTGAAGCTGTTTGCTTCCGAGCCTGATCTTGTTAATCCCATGGCGATGAGCTGGGATGAAAAAGGGCGACTATGGGTGATTGAATCTGAAGACTACCCCAATAGCTTTGTGGAGCTCGGCAAGGATGCCAATGATAGGATTAAAATATTGGAAGACACCGATGGAGACGGTGTGGCAGACAAGTTTACCATTTTTGCTGACGGCTTGAACATTGCTACTAGTCTTACTTTTATCAATGACGGGGTACTCGTAGCGCAAGCGCCGCATATGCTGTTCCTGAAAGATACAGACGGGGATGATGTTGCAGATATTCGGGACACCGTCATAACAGGCTGGCGCAAGTACGATACCCATGCTGGTCCGTCCAACCTGCAATACGGATTCGATAACAAGATTTGGGGTGTTACGGGTTATTCCGGTTTCGATGGATATATCAACGGAGAGCGCCACGACTTCCGTCAGGGTGTATACCGGTTCAAACCAGACGGTTCGGACTTCGAGTTCTTGGCTACCACGAGCAATAACACCTGGGGGCTAGGCATGTCAGAAGACAATAACGTATTTATCTCTACGGCTAACAATACGCACAGCGCGTATTACTCCATGCCTGAGCGCCTAATACAACGACGTTTGATGGAAACGGAAGGCAGTTCCAATGTCAACGCCGTGCAAAAAATAGATGGCCACTATGATGTGCATGCCCTAACGCCTAACCTGCGTCAGGTCGACGTCGTAGGTGGGTTTACATCCGCAGCCGGCCATCAGATGTATACTGCTCGGGATTACCCGGAGAGCTATTGGAACAAGGTTGCCTTTGTAACCGAGCCTACGGTTCGTTTGGTACATAATGCCATCATTGAGCCAGACGGCGCAGGCTTTAAAGAGCGCGACGGTTGGAATTTGTCGGCGAGCTCGGATGAATGGTATGGTCCGATTCATGCGGAGGTGGGCCCTGATGGTGCAGTATGGGTGTTGGATTGGTACAACTTCATTATCCAGCACAACGTATTTGTGCCCGCTCAAGCGCCATCTGAAAAAGTGTTGCCATTTGTTGACCAACCTCATGGTGCGGGCAACGCATTCGAGAGTGATTTGCGCGACAAAAAGCACGGGCGTGTCTATCGCATATTGCACAAGGATGCGAAGCACCGTGTCGATTATAAGCTGTCTAAAGACGATGTTTCGGGTTTGTTGAAGGCCTTGAAGAGCGACAATAAGTTTTGGCGTATGCACGCTCAACGCCTATTAGTCGAGCGTCAGAATAGCGATGTTTCCAAAGATTTGATCAAAATTGCACTGGATAGAAAAGTCGATAAAATTGGTCTGAATGCACCAGCAGTACACGCGCTTTGGACACTTCACGGTTTAGGTTTGGTTGAGAGCGATAAAGACGTATACGATGCGGTGGTGAAGTCGTTGAGCCATCCATCAGGAGCGGTACGTAAGGCAGCCTTGCAGGTATTGCCGTTGAATGAGCAATCGCTCCAGGCGCTACTGAATAGCCGAGCACTCCAAGATGAACACCTTAACACGCGTTTGGCGGCTTTCCTTAAAGTAACCGAATTCCCTGCTAGCAACGAAGTAGCAGCCGCGTTGCACGAAGCAGCGAACGACTCCACCAACGAAACGGATCGTTGGCTTTCCCAAGCCTTATACGCTGCGGTTATACAGCATGAGGTGCCGTTTTTGGAAGTGTCAGCTGGCCGTACCCTGGGTTCCTTTGCCAACCGGATATTGGGCTCGTTGGCCGATGAACGTTATGTGCTAGGTCGCCGTACTCGTCTCCAATTCTCTCCGGATGTCACCAATAAGGAAATCCATATCGAGACGGAAATCGGACGACGTGATAACCAGCCTTACCACGGATTGATCGTCGGCCAAGGTGATAGTAAAGATGGCTATGCGCTATATACGAAACGCGACAGGCTTTATTTTGAAGTGTACCAGCACGGACAGAAGACCACTGTCAGTAGCGCCGGTCGACTGCCTAACCAAGCACCGATACGCGCACAGATACTAGCCGACGGCACCGTTAGGCTGACTGTGGGAGATGCCGTACAAGGCGAAGCTAAGATCCACCATTTATTCCCCGCCCCCCTCGGGCTGTATCTGCGTAGCGGGAATGATTTCGGTGATGAACATGCCTTCACGGATTACGAAGGGTCTTCAGACTTTACCGGTAATGTCAATAACATTACGGTTCGCTTGGTGTCGAGCCATGGTGGGCAAATGGGAAGCAGTGCTCCGGCAGATAACGAGGTAAGTGCAGAACCATCTGCCCGTATCGATATCAAAGCGGTGAAAGACATCATGCAATATGATCTGAAGTTAGTTACCGTACGTGCCGGAGAGCGGATCACCCTGGTGTTTGATAACCCGGACGTGATGCAACACAACTTGCTCATTATTCAGAAAGGAAGCCTCGATGTGGTTGGTAAGGCAGCTGATGATATGCTACGGGCGTCCGATGCGTTCGACAAGCAGTACATTCCGGATATTCCCGAAGTATTGCACGCCACACCATTGGTCGATCCGGGAGAGAGCTTTACACTGGAGTTCACGGCTCCGACAGAGCCTGGCGACTACCCGTACGTATGTACGTTCCCTGGACACTGGCGCGGGATGAACGGCGTACTACGTGTGGTAAACTAATGGAGAGTAGCAGTTAAAACAGCGATTAACGAAAATAAACAGATAAATTATGAAGAATACGATGAAATTATTGGTCGGTATGATCTTGATAGGTCTTACTGCCGGCACAGTAGGTGCGCAGACAAAAAAACAAGTGCTCTTAGTAGGTGGCGGATCTTCCCACGATTTTGAGCGTTGGTATCAGCAAGAAGATGTCAAGACCATTGAGCAATCTGGCGAATTTTCGGTTCGGTACACCGATCGTACGGACTCCATAGCACATTATTTGAAAACGACCGATGTCCTCGTATTGTCTAATAATCAGCCTATTGATGAAGCTGGGCAAAAAGCAATCATGAAGTTTGCCAAAAAAGGCAAAGGATTGGTGCTGTTGCATGCGGCGGTATGGTACAATTGGGCGGATTGGCCTGCGTACAATGCCGAGCTCGTCGGCGGTGGAAGTAGAAGCCATGAGAACGTTCAGGTATTTAAAAATTATGTGGTGCATCCGGCGCATCCGGTCACGCAGGGAGTTTCCCCACGTTTTGATTTCTCGGATGAGCTGTACCGTCATGAATTTGATCCGGAGGGCAACGGTGCCGAGGTGCTGGTTATCGGGCAGTCGATTGAGACTGACGCCGTTTATCCCGTTGTATATACCGTTAAACATCCTAAAGCCAAAGTTGTCGGTATCACCCTAGGGCACGACGAACATAGCCATGAGCACCCAGATTATAAAACCCTGTTGCAAAATGCTGTCAAGTGGGTCGTGAAGTAATTGTCTAGTATTTAATAACATAATAACAAAGAGAACATGTCAAAAATCACAGTTGTAATTGTCGGAATGGGATTCGGAAAAGAATTTATCCCAATTTATCAAAAGCACCCGAATATCAAGGCTGTCGGTATTTGTACGCGCAATGAAGCGACGTTAAAGGAATTAAAAGAGAAATTCAACCTGGATGACGATCTCATATTTACCGATTTTGATGAAGTCGTGAAGCGGGATGATGTAGACGCTATCCACGTGGTTACACCTGTGCCAGAGCACGCTCGCATGACCCTTGCCTCATTAAATGCCAATAAACACACGGCTTGTACCATCCCGATGGCGATGACGGTAGAGGATTGTAAAGCGATTGTCGAAGCAAAACGCAAATCAGGCAAAGTCTATATGATGATGGAGACCGCTTTATACACCCGTGAGTTCCTTTACGGATTGAAGCTAGCCGAAACCGGACAATTGGGCGACATCCAGTTTGTGCGCGGTTCACATATGCAAGACATGAGTATGGACGGATGGGCAGAGTATTGGAAGGGATACCCACCGATGCTTAACGGTACCCATGCCATTTCGCCATTACTACGTATCAATAACACCATTGCTGAGTCGGTCGTTTGCCACGGTTCTGGTCGTCTTTCAGACGATTTAGCTAGCCGTTATAATTCACCGTTTGCGGTAGAAACTGCGACCTTCAAGTTGAAGGGTTCTGAAGTGGTAGCCGAAGCTACCCGCTCCTTATTTGATGTGGTTCGACAATATCGCGAGAGCTACGACGTCTACGGCACGAAGATGTCGTTTGAGTGGGAGCAGTTGCAAGATGAGGAACACGTCATATTTACGGGTGGTGAAGATGCCGAGCGCATTGACGTTCCGGACACCGACGAGTTGCTCATTCCGGAGATTGCGGATTTCACCAAGCGCGAAAAAATTGACGATCCCAACCACGTTTCTTTCCTCCAGGGAGCAGGTCATGGTGGTTCGCATCCGCACTTAGTACAGGAGTTCGTCGCAGCTATTGTCGAAGGACGTGACTCTGCCGTCGATGCAGCACTTGCTGCTAATTATACATGCGCAGGTATCTGTGCCCACGAGTCTGCCATGAAAGGCGGCATTCGCGTGGAAATTCCAAGCTTTGATTAATTGGTTTGAAGAAGGGTAACTTATCGGGGCGTTTTATCGAACATAAAATGCCCCGATCTTTCATGTTGTCAAACAAGAATCTAATTTAACGCTAAAACGATTTTGAAATGAAAATAGGTGTCAGCACATTCGTGTGGGTTTCTCCCTTTTCTAGCGAGCATGTGGCCCTGCTCGAAAAAGCAAAAGATATCGGCTATGATATTATTGAAATTGCTGTTGAGGATCGGAACCTGATAGACTGGTCACTGATGAAACAAACAGCCCGGGATTTAGGACTGGATATCACGATAAGCGGAGCTTTTGGCGCATCACGCGATATCTCGAGCGACCAAGCTGAAATCCGGGCGGAAGGGTTAGCGTACATTGTCGATTGCGCGGAGATAGCCCATGAAATGGGAAGCCCGGTATTTGGCGGGCCGCTATATTCGGCGGTAGGCAAAACACGCTTGGTCTCGGCTGAGCTGAAAGCGCAAGAGCGCAGCTGGTGCTTGGAAAACCTGGACAAAGCGGCACGACGTGCGGCAGAGTTGGGGGTCGTACTGGCACTGGAGCCCCTTAACCGTTTTGAGACGGATATGGTGAATACGATGGACCAAGCGATATCGATAGTAGATGAAGTGGGAAGCGACAACCTTAAAATCCTTCTCGACACCTTCCACGCGAATATCGAAGAGAAAGATATTCCTGCGGCTATCGAAAAACTAGGGAGCCGCTTAGTTCATGTCCAAGCGAATGAAAATGACCGCGGTACACCCGGTACGGGCCATCTCGACTGGGTAGGTATTCGTCGGGCACTTGACAAGATTGGTTACCAAGGCGGACTGGTAATCGAAACATTCGGCGCTCCATCAAAAGAGCTAGCCCGTGCCGCCAGTATCTGGCGTCCGCTTGCGAATAGCGCGGATGAACTAGCCGAAGAAGGGTTCGCATTTTTGAAGAGAACGTTTGCTTAAAATTTGATAGAGATTTAGACTGATATACACCAATTATGACATTAGACACACACACACCGACCGAACCCGCACCTAGTAAGAAGCTTTTTTGGGGATGCTTTATTGTGTTGGTGGCGACTGCTTTTGGTTTCGTTGCACGAGCCTATTTAATGCCTGAGTGGGGCGTTCGTTTCGACCTAAGCAAAACGCAGCAAGGACAAATTTTCGGTGTCAGCTTTTGGCCGTTTGCATTGAGTATTGTCTTGTTCAGTCTGGTCATTGATAAGATCGGCTACAAGAAGTCGATGATTTTTGCCTTCCTGTGCCATGTCGGATCCATTCTGCTTACCATTTTCGCGACAGGCTATTGGATGTTGTATTTCGGCACGTTTCTGTTTGCGTTGGGTAATGGGGCTGCAGAGGCAGTGGTCAACCCTGTCGTTGCGACAATGTACCCCAAGGATAAGACAAAATGGTTGAATATCTTACATGCAGGCTGGCCTGTAGGTATTGCTATTGCTGGTTTATTAGGTATTGCCCTGCTTCACTACGAAGTAGATTGGCGTATTATGATGGGATTTGTACTCGTACCCGCCATCACCTACGGGGTACTTATTTTGAACGAGAAATTTCCCGTCAACGAGCGCGTCAAAGCGGGTGTGGGCTATATCGATATGCTGCGTGAGGTAGGTGTATTGGGGTTCCTGATTATCGTCAGCCTTTGTACGTTCGAATTGGGCAACTTATTTGGCTGGTCATCTACCGTTAGTGTTATCCTTACTATCCTTATAACTGGGGTTATAGGCTTCTATTTGCGTACTTGGGGCCGACCTATTCTCGTCTTATTGCTACTTGTTATGATTCCATTAGCTACGATGGAGTTAGGTACAGACAGCTGGATTACTGACTTGATGACTCCCGAGATGGCAAAACTGGGCTTCCAAGGCGGTTGGGTATTGGTGTTTACATCCGTGATTATGGGCGTACTGCGCATGTACTCCGGGGTAGTCACCAAGCGGGTCACACCTTTGGGTATTCTGGCAATCAGTTCATTGATTGCCGCAATTGGACTACAGTGGCTTTCGGTAACGACCGGATTTGCCATTCTTCTTGCTGCTTTATTTTATGCACTGGGCAAAACCTATTTGTGGGGCACGATGTTGGGCGTGGCCTCCGAGCAGTTCCCTAGGGGTGGTGCATTAGCACTCAACGTGGTGGCGGCAGTGGGCCAGCTCGGTGTGGGTATCGTCGGAGCGGTATTCCTCGGCTCTGTACAGGATAGTGAGATAGACAATAAGCTCGCGGTGTACGATGCGCAAAACCAAACGGCATACCACGAAACCTATGTGACCGAAGAGAAACGAAGCATCTTTGGTAAATATATGGCGTTGGATTATGAGCAATTGGAAAGCGCTGATGAAGCCACGCTAAAAGTGGTGGAAGACGTACAAAACCAAGCGAAAAAATCCGCATTGTCAACGGTGTCCTACTTGCCGATGTTCATGTTTGTGTTTTTCGTGGCCCTCATCCTATATTTTAAATCGAGGGGCGGATACAAGCCGGTTATACTAGAAGAAGAAGA
>CAZXSL010000003.1:0-20049 GCA_964643235.1 uncultured Sphingobacteriaceae bacterium
AACGAAGCAGCCTCCGGCATCAAACAGGCATTAAGCCAAGGGTTAGACAAAAGCATCAAGTCGTTGGCTATCACGGATGGCTTCCTCGGCAATGCTGCTGTAAAGATCCTGATGCCACCCGAAGCCCAGAAAATCGAGAGTGCCCTCCGCGGCATCGGTCTTGGCTCCCTGGCTGATGACTTTATCATGAGCATGAACCGGGCGGCAGAGTCAGCAGTGAAGGAAGCTGCTCCGGTATTCACGTCCGCGCTTTCAAAACTGACTATCCGCGACGCAACCAACATCCTGCTGAGCGGACAACAAGATGCCGCTACCGACTTTTTCAAACGGACGACAACCAACGAGTTAGCCTCCCGGTTTAGCCCGATTGTGGAAAAAGCATTGGGCACGCACAACGTGGCCAAGTATTGGAGCGACGTGGTAACACGCTACAACCAAATCCCACTGGTAAACGAAAAAATAGAAACGGATCTGAACAAATATGTAACCGGGAAGGCCATTGACGGGTTATTCCACCAAGTGGCACAGGAGGAACTGCGGATCCGTGAAAATATCGGCGGCACCCGGAGCACACCACTGCTCCAAAAGGTATTTGAATACGCCGACAACAACAAAAAGTAGCAAACTGCCATACCGCCTCGGGGCTCCACGGCAGAGCAATAACTTGGCACACCCCGACGGTTGTTTTTTTGAGCACTTTAGCCTTAGTCCCCCTCTGGGCGACTAAGGCTATGGACATTACCCATGCGAATGAAGACTTTTCTGATTCCGATCGATTTTTCTGACATATCGTATAATTCCGCACAATACGGGCTGGATATTGCCGGCTTTTTGAATGCGCAGCAAGTCATATTTTACCATTCATACCGGGAGACACCGAAAGGTTTGCTGGAAATAATCGACGAAGAGAACGCCTACCAGCGAGCTTCCGTTCGGCATATCGAGCGAATGGTAAAGAAACTAACCCTGCCCCATAACATCCGACAGGAACAATTCGTGTACGAAGCGGATGATAGGCCGGTCATCGATGGAATCGAACACCTGGCTGAAATACACGCAGTTTCACTGGTCATTATGGGTATTTCGGGTCTGTCGGACGTGGACAGCACCCTCATTGGGCAGCATACCCTAGGTGTAGCCTCTTCCGCACCGGCGCCCCTCCTGATTGTACCTCGCAACCATCGCTTTTTGCCTATCCGGAAAATCGTCTATACCACGGATTTGCGCGAAGTGGAAACGACTACACCAGTGGATGGTATTACCCGGTTGGCGAAACAGCTTCATGCCGAAACCCATATCATACACGTAGACCATGGCGCACAAAGCCAATCTCCGGATAGCAAGCGCCACCAACAACAATTACTCGCTTTCCTCCAAGAGTTGGACCCCGTATTTGAAATCGTAGACCAGCACAGGGATAAGGCCTACGGGATATTTGATTACGTCAAGCAGCATGAAATCAATCTGATCTTGATGGCATCACGCAACTACGGCTTTTTCGAGCGTATATTCCACAACAGTGTCAGCAAAAAACTGTTGAATATCGTGGATGTACCGGTGGTCCTACTGAAAAATCGGGCGCGGATTGTCTGATTCGATAGAGTTGCCGATTTTTAAAAACGAAATAATTTCAAACCATGAGTACTAATATCATCAATAATATCAACGACTTCTCGGTATCCGAACGTTTTCTACGATACGTAAGGATTGATACCCAGTCCGATCCGGCATCCGAGACGTTCCCATCCACGGAAAAGCAACTGGACCTCAGCCGCCTACTTGTAAGCGAGCTGCAAGCCATGGGCATACAAGACGCATACCTCGACGAATGGGGGTATGTATTTGCAACGATACCGGCCAATACCGAGAAAAAGAACGTTCCGGTCGTCTGCTTCTGTTCGCATGTCGACACCTCACCGGATGCCAGTGGCACGGACGTGAAACCCATCGTACACCACGATTACCAAGGCCAGGACATCATACTCCCCGATGACCCATCGGTCGTTATCCGCGAAAGCGAACACCCTGAGCTAGCCAACCAATACGGCAACGACATTATCACGGCTAGCGGAACGACACTGCTGGGGGCCGACGACAAAGCAGGAGTGGCAGCCATTATGGATGCAGCCCGGTTGCTGATGGAAAACCCGGACATTAAACACGGCGCAATTAAAATCCTGTTTACACCCGACGAGGAAATCGGAGCCGGGGTTGACAAACTAGACTTGGACAAGTTGGGTGCCGATTTCGGCTACACAATAGACGGCGAGACGGTTGGCACCATCGAAGACGAAACTTTTTCGGCCGATGGTCTCATTATCACGATTGATGGTGTCGGTATCCATCCGGGGTTTGCTAAAGGGAGACTGGAAAATGCCATCAAAATTGCTGGGGACATCCTCCATGCCCTGCCCAAAGACGGCTTATCGCCCGAAACCACCAGCGAACGCGAGGGCTTCGTACATCCCGTTCAGGTCAGCGGAACGGCCGAACAAGCCGTCATTTCCTTCATCGTCCGCGACTTTACCGACGAAGGCCTCCGACAACACGCAGCTAGCGTCGAAGCAATCGTAGCCTCGGTCGTAGCCAACTACCCGGGGTCTAAATACCATATCGAAACGAAGGAACAATACCGCAACATGAAACGCATATTGGACCTACACCCTGAAATCATGGAAATCGGTATGGAAGCGATACGACGTACGGGTATCACTCCAATAAGGAGAAGTATCCGCGGTGGCACGGACGGTTCGCGCCTATCGTTCATGGGATTGCCCTGCCCCAATATTTTTGCAGGTGGACACGCCTTCCACGGCCGGCAGGAGTGGGTATCGATACAGGACATGCACATGGCCGTCAAAACCATCCTCCACGTCGCCACATTGTGGGAAGAAAAAGCCTAAATGGAACGGTTACAACCAACGAAAGAAGAAATGGACACAACGAATTTTGAAAGCATTAGCCAACTCATCAAACAGCGCCGGGCGATCTTCCCACCAAGCTATACCGGACGTGAGATTCCCAAAGCATTATTGGTGGAATTGCTTGAATGTGCCAACTCAGCACCGACGCATAAGCTGACCCAGCCTTGGCGATTTGTCGTGTTTCGCGAAGGCGGGCTGCCACGCCTAGCAGATGAGCTGGCTGCCCAATATAAATCCAATACGCCGCCGCCGCAATTCATGCAGAAAAAATATGAAAACACACGTGAAAAGGTATTGCGTTCTGGAGCAGTAATCGCTATTATCGTCTCATACAGCGGAGCAGTACCCCAATGGGAAGAACTGGCCGCTACGGCCTGCGCCGTCCAGAACCTCTGGCTGGCAGCCGCCGCAGCCGGAATAGGTGGGTATTGGAGCAGCCCGGGCACCATCAGACATATGGGCGATTTTCTAGGCCTGGATGAAAACCAGGAATGTTTGGGATTCTTTTACATGGGCTACCATGAAGATGCTCCACGACAGGGGAACCGCCAGCCCGTAGCCGATAAAATACGCTGGGAGGAGTAATAAAGCTGCATCAAAAGCCTAAATTCCGTAAATATTGCCATCGAGGCTAGAATACATCGTGATGTGTTAAGCACATAGCTTGCTCGATTTCGTTTCATCGTATTCAAAACAACGGTTTTTATGCCGTCTCTTATTCCTTGAACGTGAACGCCACACGGCCTCGCTCCCCCACCCAACGTGGGCCCTGCCATAGCAAACGGACTGCTTCGCTAGCCATCGCATCGTCCGGACTTTGTTCGACGACGATATGAGCAGGAAGGCCTTGGTTGTCGACTTCAAAGTCCAAAACAACCGTGCCTGAATAACGTGCCGAGCCGGTATTAACAGATAGGTATTCGCTATATATCCCCCACCCGTCGATAGGCGTGGCATCGAAGCCATCTGCGGACAAGGATTGTATACTGACTGGTGCGTCGGTACCGACAGCTTGGAGTTCTACCTCAACCTCTTTAGATGTGGCATCAGAACGCATCTGCGTTCGCATCCAAAAAAGAATACACACCGTGATAAATAACACAAATGCTGTGGCCCCTATCGCCAAACGCTGGACACCGAAGAAAAAGGAATCGCGTTTTGTCTGCTGCCCAGCTACCCGCGTCGCCAATCGCTGCTGCAACAGACTCAACTTACCGTGATCCACCTCATTGGCCTCGTGGTAACCATCGAGAGCTTCCTGCAGAAACGGATCGTCAAGCGCATCACGCTCAAGCTGGTACATCTCTTCCTTGCTCAATTCGCCATTGAGATACCGTTGGATACGGACGATTTGATAACTGCTGTCCATCTTATGCCTCCATCATTTTAGCGTTGTTGCTCCTCCTTTCGCTGCTCCATACAAATCCGCAGGTTTCGTTTCCCGTTTTGTATATAGCTTTTTACCTTATTGAGTTCGTAGCCTGTTTCTTCAGCTACTTCCTTATAGCATTTCTGCTCCAGGTAAAACAACCGAATACATTGTTGTTGTTCGTTATTGAGTTGGCTAATACACGACTCCATCAATACGAGCTGTTCCTCTTGAATGTCGCCTTCAGCGTTGCGAAGCAGCATCCGGTCACTTTCGACGTGGTGGGTATCGATATCCACCAGTTGCTGCTTGCTATCGGTTCGCAAATCCATCAGACAATGGTTGCGCGCAACGGTGTATAGCCAGCTCTTGAAATTGGTCACTTCATGGACCCGCAACTTCGGGATAAGCGACTCGAAAATCTGCATTACGGCGTCTTCGCTTCGTTCGGGGTGTTTGTAATACTTGAAGCATAACCCATAAACCAAGGGCATATAAGGCTCATACAATTCCCCGAGGATATGTATATCACCACTTTGCCTGTAGGCCTCCAGAAGCTGTTGCTCGTTGCGCAATGGTATAAATTTAATTACAACCGATACCCAAGACTACACCCAAGTTTTGCCAAACCAACCACCGGACAACGGCAGTAAATAGCCTTCTCCTTTTAATAAGGATGCAAAAAAACACCGCTTTCCATAAGACCGCCACTGTGTACATGCTGGTACCAGCATGTACACAGTGGCGGTAAACGGCAAGGCTTTAGGCCAAGGGCAGGTTATTCAGACGGCTCCTCCGTTTCTTCCGGATCGGAAATAGCGGTTCCTTCCAATTGTTCCCTACACGGTGCCAATGCGGCTTCGTATTGCTGGGTTTGCTCCTGTGACATGCCGTAAACCATCAAAGAGCGATCATTAGCACTAAAAGTAGACATGTACGTAGCTGTCGCACACTGGCAATACTCATCGCGTGCTTCGGCTGTGTAGGTGTCGCTATGCGTGGTTTCCATGTTATCCAGGCATTCCTGGTAAAACGTTTCCTCAGGATCTACTTGACTCTCGGTGCTTCCTCCGCAGGCATAGACTAATATGGCTGCAAACATGAACGGAACGACTAGTTTTTTCATTGTGGTTTTGTTTAAGTACAACTGGTTTAACCTTTCAATATGGATAACAACCTATCCGCGGAATAATTGTTTTCCTTGCCGACTAAGATACGGAAGTATTGCGAATACAGTTCATGTTTTTACAATGTACAAACTGCCGGCTACCCCTATCTATCCTGATGGCCCACAGCCGATACACAACACAAAAACGGCAAAAAATGTAACATTAGTCACATTATTAAATTCGCCCGGGCAGACTTTTTATTTTCGCCTTGTAAAATGCGTATTTGGAGCATATAGCCTATTTCCAAAAAGAAACCAACATCATATTTTCTTCTGTTTTGTACTACCCCGCCGGCAGTCAGGACTGGGTAAATTTGTGGTGTAATCCAAAGTGGTAAGGGTTGCGACAACAAGAAGTGAAATTTAAACTGTACAACGATGAAAAAGCAAACTAGAAATTGGGGATTGGCACTGGTTGTCGCCCTAGTAGCTATGATCACCCCTGCGATAGCGCAGAACTACCAGAGCAACGCGACAACAACAACCGTTAAGGGTACATCTACCCTACACGACTGGGATATGACCGCTTCCAACGGCACAACCCGGGCAACATTTACCATAGCCGACGGCAGCGTGACCGGCATTACCGCGCTGAACTTTACTGTAGCAGCCGAGGCCTTGAAAAGCGACAGATCCGGACTGGACAAAAACGCGTACAAAGCGCTCGGAACCGGCAAGAACAAAAACATCACGTTTACCATGACCAATGGAACGGTAACCGCCAGCGGGGCAAATACCTTCCAAATACGGGCTACGGGCAACTTGAACATCGCCGGCACCTCAAAGCAGACGACCATCACCGCTACAGGCAGGTACAATGCCGCTGACAAGAGTATCACGGTAAACGGGACGACCCAATTCAAGATGACGGAATACAAAGTAACGCCGCCAACAGTTATGATGGGTACGATTAAAACAGGCGATGATGTCACGATTGAATATAACGTGAAACTGATGCCAAATTAACAACACAACAAGGGAAAATTATCATCAATACTAACGGTTAACAAAGGAATATCATGAAAAATAGGTTTATCAGTATGGCAATCATGGCTATGTTTGTGGTCGCCATGATCCCCTCCGCGCTATTTGCCCAGGAAGAACGGGAAGAAGACAAAGGACCAATCGTCCGATACGGCGAAGCGGACTTCTTCCGCCCATACGACAAACGGGGGCTACACATGTTCGAGACAACTAAAGATGACTTCCACAAGCCATACGAGGGGCGTAAAATCAGCATCGGTGCGGGCTTCGCTCAGCAATTCCAGGCGCTGAAAAACGAAAACCCCGGGGCGGCAAACAATTCGGGAACCGAAGCCAACGCACTGTACCCATTGGCACCGGGATTCAGCCTCGCCGCCGCTAACCTGTACATCGACGCCCAATTGACGGAAGGTATCCGCTTGCACTTGGCAAACTACATGGCTTCTAAGCACCACAACGAGTTTTGGGTCAAAGGTGGTTATTTGCAGATCGATAAATTCCCCTTCAAAGGCAAATTCTGGGACGACTTGAGCGAATTGGTAACCGTCAAAGCCGGCCACATGGAAATCAACTACGGCGATGCCCACTTCCGTAGGCCTGACGGCGGCCACACACTCTACAGCCCCTTCATGGAAGGTAACATCATGGATGCTTTCGCTACGGAGATCGCCGGTGAGGTGTATGTGCAGAAAAACGGGATATTCGGTATGTTGGGTGTAAGTAACGGGATGATTCGCGGCCACGTGCAGGAAATCACGGCTAGTGCAAATGACATTACCGCCAGAAACCCGTCTATCTACCTCAAAGCGGGTATCGACAGGCAGGTCAATGAAGATGTCAGGCTACGCCTTACCGGTAGCTGGTACCACAACACCGGAACCGCTGGCACGGGGTTAACGCTCTATTCCGGCGACCGTACGGGCTCTAACTACACCAACGTGATGGAGCAAGCCTATACCAACGGTACGGCCAAAGCTCTGACGGCGATGTATTCTTCCGGTCGTTTCAACCCGGTATACAACGGTAAATTGGATGCGGTTATGATTAACGGTTTTGCCAAAATCCAAGGCTTTGAGTTCTTCGGAACAGCGGAATTCGCTAACGGGCATAGCAATACACAAACTGATCTGCGTGCCACCAGCCAATATGCCGCTGAAGGTATCTACCGCTTTGGCAACAACGAGAACCTGTACGCAGGCCTGCGTTATAACATCGTCAACTCCGAACAGGTATTGGGTGGCAATGTTGAGAAAATCAAAGTAGACCGATTCGCATTCGGTGCAGGGTGGTTTATAACCAAGAACATCCTGATGAAAGGCGAGTATGTGGTGCAAAACTACACCGATTTCCCAACCGTAGACTACCGCCACAACGGTAAATTCGATGGGGTATCCGTTCAGGCAGTAATCGCATTTTAAAACGATAAATCAATAACCTTTAGCAATAGATACGCTCGGTGCCCGTTAAGTGAACGTGGGGATGGCAGGCCCGAGCGTATTTAACTAAACGCCAAGAACAAAACAAACGAAAGATGAAACCAACAGCTTGCATATACCGTATCACGGGCGCCATTTGTGCGTTATGTTTGCTTATGCTCACTTCTTTCACGAATCATAGGACAAACACCGAGGCTGGGTTTAATGAAACCTTCAGGTGGAGCGTCCAGAACAACAGCTCGCTATCCATCAAAGGCAGCTCCAATGTCAACACGTTTGGCTGCTCCTCGAGTGGTAACTTCAAGTCAGAGACCATCCATGGACGTATACTCCCCAACAATTCAGTTGAATTAAAGGGAACCGTCACCATCAACATCAATTCGTTTGATTGCAACAACCGGATGCTTACTAACGACCTGCGCCGCACATTGAAGGCCAGCGAATACCCGAACATGAAAATCCATTTCATCAATTTGGAGCGGGTACCGTTGACACACGACAACTACGACTACGTAGGTGGCGACGTCTATATCGAGCTTGCTGGTGAGAAGAAACGCTTTTACCTTCGTTATGTATTATCAAAAAACGGGGAAGGCTTAACCCTATCGGGCAGCCGGGCGTTTTCGTTTTCAGATTTCAACCTATCCCCGCCACAAAAAGTCGGCGGAATGATTAAAGTGAAGGATGACTTTGACGTCGCATTCGAACTCTTCATCCACCACTCTTCTTAAACATGCACTTCTTTTATCAGTTGGATCATAGGCTAACCAGTTATGGACTTAGCGTAAGCCGGGGAAAACCACTACCCCGGCTTATTTATTGACGACGGGTATTGCTACAAAAAAACCGCCTGCGGCAAAGCCACAGACGGTTCTTTCAACTAAACCAATTAAAACTAAATTATTAACCTTAACCTATTTCGATTATTAAAAACTGTACTTATTTGCCTCGATCAACCGTTTGGCAATACGTTGGCGCGCGTCCTTGATATTAAACGGAGCGGCTTTGGTAAAGCGCCTCAGCCCAACGAGCATCATCTGCAATTCATCCCCTTCGCCAAAGGAATTGAGTGCTTCCTTACCTGCCAAATACACTTGGTCTATCGTTGTATGCAGATAGACACGGGCGATATCCAGCTGGCTTTGCACAGCTTCCTCTCCACGCTGGTGGAATAGCTTTTCAACGCGCAGCAAGGTAGACTCAGCGACATACACATATCCGATGATATCGGCTATGTTCATCAACACCTCCTGTTCCTTCTGCAGGGACATCATCAGTTTTTGTACGGCGGCACCGGCTACGAGCAATCCTGCTTTTTTCAAATTGGCAATGATCTTCTTTTCGTATGCGAATGGCGCATCATCCTCTTCTCCGAAATCAGGAATGGACAGCAATTCGCCGGCTACCGCCTGCGCTGGCCCCATCAGATCCAATTCTCCTTTTAGCGCACGCTTCAGTAACATGTCGACAATGAGCAGGCGGTTTACCTCGTTGGTTCCCTCGAAAATCCGGTTGATACGTGAATCCCGGTAAGCTCGTTCCATGGGTGCATCGGCTGAGTATCCCATACCGCCATAGATTTGCACACCTTCATCCACGATATAGTCCAACATTTCGGATCCCCATACCTTCAATATCGCACATTCAATGGCAAACTGCTCGGTCGATTTCAGCTTGGCTTGCGCCGTGTCCATCCCGCCGGCGACCAAAGCATCGTACGCATCGTCGATGTTTTGGCCAGCACGATACGCCGCACTTTCCACGGCGTAATTCCGGACGGCCATCTCGGCCAGTTTGTACCGGATAGCCCCAAACTTGGAAATCTGCAAACCAAACTGGGAACGTTCGTTGGCATAATTGACTGCCTGGTCGATGACCCGACGCGAAGAACCGATCGATGATGCGCCCAGCTTTATCCGACCGACATTCAGGATATTAACTGCAATCTTAAACCCGTTTTCACGGGTCGACAGCATATTTTCAACCGGCACCGGGCAGTCGTTGAAAAATACCTGCCGGGTCGACGAACCCTTAATCCCCATTTTGATCTCCTCGGGATTCATCGTAACCCCGCCAAACGCCCGCTCGACAATGAATGCCGACAGGTTTTTGTCGTCGTCTATTTTGGCAAACACGATGAATACATCGGCAAAACCACCGTTGGTAATCCACATTTTCTGCCCGTTCAGCAGGTAGTGCGTGCCTTCAGCATTGAGCTTGGCGCTGGTTCGGCCAGAATTGGCGTCCGAGCCTGCATTCGGCTCAGTCAAACAATAGGCCGCTTTCCATTCGCCGGTCGCCAATTTTGGAATGTACTTATCTTTTTGTTCCTGGTTGCCATAATAGAGAATGGGCAAGGTGCCGATTCCCGTATGCGCGGACAGCGCCACGGCAAAGGAATGCCCCGGGCCCACAGCATCGGCCACCAGCATAGACGTGTTGAAATTCTTGCCAAACCCGCCATATTCCTCGGGAATGGATACGCTGAGCAACCCCAGTTCGCCGGCCTTGTCAAGCAGGCTTTCCATCAAGCCCTCCTCTTGCTCGTCAATCCGTTCCAAATTGGGAAATACTTCCGCCTCTAGGAAGTCTTCGCAGGTTTGCCGGATCATGACTTGCTCTTCATCAAATTCCTCCGGAATAAATACTTCTTGGTAAGCGGTTTCGCGGATAACGAATTCGCCGCCTTTGATGGGATTTTTAGTATCTGTTGCCATAGTTTTTTGGTATTGCGTAGTGAGTATAGCGTATTACGATTGTGCTTGTTGCCATGTGTATTGCGAGTTATCCAGTCTGAATACGCAACACTTTAGTAAATTTCAAAAATGCCCGCTGCCCCCTGTCCTGTTCCTACACACATGGTTACCATGCCGTACTTCTTCTGGCGCCGTTTAAGTTCGTGGAAGATCTGCACGGAAAGTTTGGCTCCGGTACAACCCAGCGGGTGTCCCAGTGCGATTGCTCCACCGTTGACGTTCAAGACCTCGGGATTAATATCCAGTTCGCGGACGATAGCCAAGGATTGTGAGGCAAAAGCCTCATTCAGCTCAATGAGGTCGATATCCTGCAGTTGCATATCCGCCATCTTCAACGCTTTGGGAATGGCCTCTATGGGCCCGATGCCCATGATGCGGGGCGGGACACCCGCCACGCCATAGCTCACGAGTCTGGCGATAGGCTCGACTCCCAATTCTTTCAGCTTACGCTCGGAAACTACTAAGACAAATGCGGCTCCATCCGAGGTTTGTGACGAGTTGCCCGCCGTGACACTACCGCCTGCTGCAAACACCGGCTTTAAGCGAGCCAGGGCTTCCAAGCTGCTGTCTGCACGTGGACCTTCGTCCGTATCCACGATATAATCGCGCGACTTGATTTTCTTACCGTTTTCGAGGTAATTCTCAGTTACGGTAATGGGCACCACGCCGTCTTTCAGGTTGCCATTTTTGATAGCTTCCACAGCTTTGGTGTGCGACTTCAGCGCAAACGCATCTTGGTCTTCACGACTAACGTTGTACTCCTTCGCTACGGCTTCAGCAGTTAACCCCATACCCCAATACCAATCCGGGTTTTTCTTCGCTACGTCAGGGTTAGGCACCAGTTTCCATCCGCCAAATGGCATGCCCGACATCACCTCAACCCCACCGGCAACGATGACATCCGCCATGCCGGCTTTGATTTTTGCGACCGCTGTGGCAATCGTTTCGAGGCCTGAGGCACAATAGCGATTTACCGTCACGCCCGGCACCTTGTCCGTATCCAGTCCCATCAGCGAAATCATACGCCCGATATTAAGCCCCTGCTCCGCTTCCGGCGTGGCATTGCCGACAATCACATCGTCGATTTGCTCCTTATCCAGGTTCGGCACCGAGGCCACCAGATGTTTGATCACGTCCGCAGCCAAATCGTCTGCCCTCGTAAACCGAAAAACACCCCTCGGGGCTTTCCCGACGGCCGTCCTAAATCCTGCAATGATGTATGCTTCCATAATTTTAGTATTGTGTAGTGAGTAGTGCGTAGTGCGTACTCCCTACCTTTTAGTTTAAAACCAAGTACCATGTACGCCCCTCAATGTGCTATATCCTATTTGTTTCTCCTGTTCCTTATCGCTTTCTGCAATTTATAATTCATCTTCTGCAACTCATCTATTTTATCAAAATGCACTTCATGCTGCATATCATCTATAAAACCTAAACGATGAGCAATGGTAATTTGAGTTTGAAGCTCATATGATGACCCATTGGCTATCCCTAAAAAACTCAAGAATTCTCCATCTGTATTCCGACCAGCACCTTCAGATACATTAGATGGTATGGATACTGCGGCCCTTCGCACTTGAGAGACCAACCCAAAACGTTCGTCAGAAGGAAAATTGGCAGATAGCCTATATATGTCGACAGCCAAATCAATCGACTTATTCCACAATTTCAATTCCTTGATGTTATGCATAATATGCCCTGTTTTAGTTAATAACTCAACTATTGTACCCTGCACACTATTTTGCCCTGTCTCAATACGCTATACTCACTACGCCATACTAATTTCGTAACGCCTTCCCTTTCGTCAACATATGCTGTATACGTTCCAGTGTTTTCCGCTCGCCGCAGAGGGACAAGAACGCTTCGCGCTCAAGGTCCAGCAAATACTGCTCGGATACTTCCGTGGGTACGGAGAGATCGCCGCCACACATGACCCAACCGAGTTTCTCGGAGATCTTCTGGTCGTGTTCGGAAATGTAGTTACCTGCCCGCATGGAATTGGCTCCGGCGTAGACAATACCCAATCCTTGTTTGCCCAATACCTTGATATCCGTCCGTGGTACCGGCTGGGTGTAACCCATTTCAGCTAGTTCGATGGCTTTTGCTTTGGCATCGGCAAGCAAGCGACTGCGGTTCATCGTGATGCCGTACTTCCCGGCTTGCAGATATCCGAGTTCAAAAGCCTCTACTGCAGACGTCGACACCTTGGCCTGCCCAATGGTTAAAAATCGCTCTCGCAGGACATTTTGTGTAATCTGCCCTTCCTTGAACTCATCCGAAGCACGCAGGGCAAACTCCTTGGATCCCCCGCCACCCGGAATAACACCCACACCAAACTCCACCAAGCCCATATACGTTTCAGCGTGCAATTGGATGAAATCTGCATGCATGGAAAACTCACAGCCCCCGCCTAAAGCCAAGTTGAACGGCGCAGCCACCACCGGGATGGACGAATAGCGCAAGCGCATCGCCGTATTCTGGAAGGTCTTAACGGCCATATTCAATTCGTCATAATCCTGCTCAACCGCCATCATGAAGATCATCCCGATATTGGCACCAGCCGAAAAATTAGCTCCGTCGTTGCTGATGACTAAACCACGATAGTCCTTCTCTGCTAAGTCAATAGCCTTATGGATACCCTGAATCACGTCGCCCCCTATGGTATTCATCTTGGTGTGGAATTCGCAGTTCAGGATACCATCCCCCAAATCGGTAATGGTAACCCCGCTATTTTTCCACACGGTATGCTGCTCTCGGATGTTATCGAGAATAATAAAATCTTCCGTACCGGGAATGGGTTGGTATGATTTGCTACGGATATCATAATAGTGCCGCACACCGTTTTCAACCTTGTAAAACGAGTCATGCCCAGCATCCAACATCTCCTGCACCCAAGCAGCGACCTCGCCACTATGGCCCGGCACCCGCTTCTCTTCCGACTTGATTTTAGCGATGGTTTCCCTTACTCCCAGGGCATCCCACACCTCGAACGGCCCCAACTCCCAACCAAACCCGGCCCGCATGGCATCGTCAATCCGGAAAAACTCATCGGTAATTTCCGGCACGCGTCGCGATACGTATTCGAAAAGCGGGTAATGCATAGCACGGAAAAGTGCGCCGGCCTTATCCGTACCTTGCTCGTAGACCTTCATCCGCTTACGGATATCGTCAACAGGCTTGGTCGCTTCTAAGGTGGTCGACTTGACCTTTTCTTGCTTACGGTATTCAAGGGTTTTCAAGTCGAGCGCGAGGATTTCACTCGCCCTCTTATCGTCTTTAATCTTTTTATAGAAACCTTGCTGGCTCTTTTCGCCCAGCCATTTGTTGTCGACCATTTGCTGAATGTATGAAGGCAAGGCAAACACGCCCTTTGCCTCATCATCCTTCGCATTCTCAGCCAAACCATTCGCCACATTGACGAGTGTATCTAGCCCCACCACATCAGCCGTGCGGAACGTAGCCGACTTGGGGTGACCCATTGCCGGACCGGTAAACTTGTCTACTTCCTCGACAGTTAGCCCTAAAGGTTCAACCAAGTGCGTCAAAGCCAACATGGAGTACACGCCGATGCGGTTGCCGATAAAGGCTGGCGTATCCTTACAGAGAACCGTTGTCTTGCCTAGAAATTTATCCCCATAATGCATGAGGAAGTCGACAATATCGGGTTTTGTATGTGCCGTGGGGATGATCTCCAGCAAGCGCAGGTAGCGCGGCGGGTTGAAAAAGTGCGTGCCGCAAAAGTGCGCTTTGAAATCGTCGCTACGCCCCTCAGCCATCAAGTGGATGGGAATTCCCGACGTGTTGGACGTGACTAAGGTACCTGGTCTGCGGTGTTGTTCCACCTGCTCAAACACTTGCTTCTTGATATCAAGCCGCTCTACCACGACTTCGATTACCCAGTCGGCGCTTGCGATATCCGCCATGTCATCGTCAAAGTTGCCCGTTTTGACCAGCTTGAGGCTATTCTTGCTAAATATTGGCGAAGGATTCGTCTTGACGGCCGTATCCAACGAGTGGTTGACGATACGATTGCGCACGACTTTGCTTTCCAGCGTCAAACCCTTAGCTTCCTCGGCAGGCAGCAATTCACGCGGCACAATGTCCAACAAGAGGACTTCAACACCGATATTGGCAAAGTGGCATGCAATGCGCGATCCCATGACTCCCGAGCCTAGCACCGCAACCTTCTGAATGCGTCTGTTTATCATAATCTATGTTTTTAAGGCACCAGAAGCAGGCTTCGTACCGTCGAAACCAGCCCCGGATGGATATTTTATGGACTATACTGTGTGGTCAATTCGTTTACACGTCGCAGCGTTTTGATAAAGGTCGACCGCTCTTCATCAGACAAGTGCTCTTCCAAATAAGCGTTGAATTTACGCACGACATCTTTCGCAACTTGGCGCTTTTCTTCGCCCAAGGGTGTTAGGAACACGTTGACCGAACGCTTGTCGGACTGGTTTGTTTCCCGATAAATCAGCCCCAAGCCCTCCAGGTTGTTTAGTATCCGCGACAAGCTTGTAGTTTTTACCCCCAGTAGGTTGGCAATCTGCGAAACCGGCGTCCCTTCCTTATGGATGTTGATCAGCACGTATCCCGTAGCCTGGGTAATACCATACTGCGACGCAATCTGGTTATACTTATTGGCCGCCGACTGCCATGCCGACTTCAAGTAATAATCAATGGTATTTTCGTTGTTTATCATAATCAGGCATAAAATACTATGCTTGCATAGCAAATCTAAAGGTAATAATCCAAGGAAACAAATTTATTTGGAGTTTTTTTGATTTATTGGTTGCTTCCTGTTATTGCCTCATCATGTGGAAAAAGGTTGAAACTTCTTTTTTGTCTGGATAAGGGTATTAGCAGGGGGAAATGTCTTATTCGTGTTTTGATTGTTTCAGCAGATTATGTAAATTTGAAAAAAGGAAAGCTATTATGATAGTGGAGGATATACTGCCAAGTGGGAAATTTACGCAGGCTCAATTAGAATTGCTTAGAATGTTTTCCAAGCAATACCCCGATAAAGTTTGGGTAGAGGTAAAGGATTTACTCTCTAAATATTTTATGGAGAAAGCATCCGAAGAAATGGACAACCTATTCGACCAAGAAGATTGGGGAGAAGAAAAGATACAGGAGTGGAGTTCAGAACATATGCGGACACACTATCCAAAAAAAAGTGAATGAAAGTAGTCCTGGACACCAACATCCTTTTAATTGCCTTACCGACCCGCTCCCCTATCATAAAATTATACAGGCGTTTAACAACCGCCAATTTGACTTAGTCATCACAACGCCGATTTTTCTTGAATACGAAGAAATACTATCCAAAAAAGCAAATCCGCTTATCGCGAATATTGTACTGGGTGCTTTCCTCGAAGCCCCAAATGTAATTGCTGTTACTGATTATTACTATTGGGAGCTGATCCACACTGATCCGGATGACAATAAATTTACCGATGCCTTTCTCAATGGCCAAGCAGATTATTTAGTCACAAAGGACGCTCATTTTAATGTATTAAGGGGAGCCGAGTTTCCTAAGGTTGGTGTCATATCCCCAGATGAGTTTTTAGAGCTTTTATAAAAACCCACTATAAATACGTCACGGAGCAAAACTCGTAGTTCCAAAAACAAGAACTGTTCCCTATTATTGTTTCATCATGTGGAAAGGTATCGAAACTTCTTTTTTCTCTGGACAAGGGTATCAGCAGGAGAAAATGCCTTATTCGTGTCTTGACTCCTTCTGCAGATTATGTTTTTTTGAAAAAAGGAAAGCTGTTATGATAGTGGAGGAGATTCGGTCAAGCGGAGATGATGCACACCCAATTCTCCCATCCCGTACTCCGATTGACTTAATCCCGCTACTTTAACCACCACGCACATTTTCCGTCTCGTAAATGGAAATAGCCCTGACCTCTTCCAATTTCGCTCCATTCTGGTCTATTACATCGATAATGAAATCATAGGTACCTACCACCGCATCCGCTGGGATATCGAAATGCTTATGTATGCTAACGTTCCGTGCTCCGCGGTATTGCTCCCACACGACCTCATACCGCCATACCCCTGCATAAGCTTCATTTTCCCGCTGTTCGATCCGGACCTTAACCAGGTCGATTCGTTTCCCAGCTACGATATCCGCCTCAAAATGGAAGTCCTGCCCCACGACACCAATCCCATTGTTGTTCAACCCTACTTCGATATTATTAATCGTTGGCACTGCAGGCTCGCCCGATTCTCCGTCTTTCTGACAAGAAACCAGTACACCGGCGATGACCCAAAATAACATCAATCGTTTAACGATGATTATCCTATTTGTTTTCATTCGCTCATTTTTCGCTGTCCGAGTACCTATCATACTCAAAAAGTAGCGGAGCGACTTCTAAAAATCGCTCCGCATAACATCACTACGGCAATTAGTGGTCGTGATGGTCTCCGTGTTCCGCGTGGATTTCAAACTTCAGTTCCAGTACGTTCTCGCCCGCGAATTCACTAGCGTAATCCTTACGGTTCCAGTCCGTCCGGGTAATGGTTTCTTTCACACCGGCATTCAATTTCCGCAGCACATAGGTTACCTCCACAGTAGGCCGTTCATTATCGCGCCCTACAGTAAAATAGCTGAGGATACCCGTGGTTTCGAACTGCCCATCTACGGCTGACCCGTCCGCATATTGCTGCTCGCGCGGCTGGAATATAGCACCCCCCTCGTGATCCGAATCGGGGTTCAAAACAAAATCGCCTCCCACGAGGAAAACCTTGTATTGATCTGCCGTTTCCTTGTCAGCGATAAAATTGTTCTGAACTTCCCTATTATCGTAATCCCAAGCTTTCAATTCGATTTTATAAATGGCCTCAGCCTCCAAATGGAGATGCCCACTCGAAGTTGCCACCCCATTCTCATCAAATTTAACAACAATGGTTTCACCCGCTACGGCATTTCCAAGGCCATGGAAATGGTCTCCATGTGCTTCAACGCCTTCCCCGCTTACCTCCGTCAGGATAAGCTCTGCCCGCTCAACTCCTTCTGTCATCGGTTCTACGTTATCTTCCTTTTCACAGGATACTAACGAAAAGGCTACAAACCCCACTAAACCCCATGCCACTATTTTAATATGATTTTTCATTTTCTTAATCGATTTACGTTTTACTAGTAGTCTTTGTCATTCCGTGATTTTGATACTCAAACCACGCATGGTTTGCCATCCTTCCTTATCTGTAACCCGAATCATGAAATGGTAATCGCCCGGATCAATATCCTCTGGAACCATAATGACAGTTTCCGCCTCGTATGTTACAGAATTCCCAGCAATATCAAATGATTGGATATAGACAAACGGGTTGACCGGCTCCTTTTCCTCTCCCCTCTCACATTCTTGCAACTCGGTACTGTGCGAATGGTGGTCAAAATTATGGTGAATATCGAGGCTGAACGACCCCAATGCTACGTTGTCGCTAAACCTTGCCCTGAACGCGAATGATTCCCCACGTTTTATCTCACTACATTGAACCGGGAACGCATCCGGCCAATCGATATGGATGGCAGGATATTCCATGTCCACCGCCTCACGTTCCGTGCTGCATGAAACCATAATAACCACTAAAAGGAGGATGCTTACTAATCTGATTGTTCGCTTTTCCATTCGAAAAGATAATTTATGCTGGATACGCCATTTGCGATCCGGATGTGTTTTTAATTTGATGAAGTCGCTTTGTATACGATACTGTCCACACGTTATTTGCCCAATACGAATTCGGGACTAAACATGATTGAACCCTGTTCTTGCAAACGGCAGACGGCACCCCTCGCTTATCATTACAGAGGAATGGCACCACCTACCACCCATGAGCGAGGGCTTTGCCCTTGCCTAGCCTAGATACAGTGATGGAAGCATGTGCTGTGGGGGATCTTTGTTGGTACGGAGATCAAACTCCGCCGACCGAGGTGCGTCGGAATATGCCCATCCCGATACGGAACGGGTAGCGATCAATGGAATGTCAAAGACATAAGGTATCGCAACTTCAGCCTGCTTAGTCACAAAGCGCGAATAAAACTCGCACTGCGGGCACCGATCTTCATCGGTTTCCGAACCATGGTCGTGGTCGTTTTGTTCGTGATGCTCGCAGTAGTCAGCCGTTTCCACGGCATGGGAATGGCTGTGCGCTGCTGCCAAAATGGGCAGGCATAGGAACACAAAGGCTGTACCCAGGATAAACACCCGGACCAACCATTCCCACACACCTTCGAAGCGATTTATCATTTTGCATCAAAGTTGCATCTTTAATTTTTAAATACCAAAACTGCCGAGGAATTTATTTCCGATAGATTGATACATTTGGCGGCTTTGCGTTTCAGAAAGGATGTAAAGGCACCAAAAAAGTCACTTTAGGCCTCAGTGGTTTTGCGAGAAAAGCAAAAAACGAAAAAACGGAAATCTGCTCTTCCTCCGGTATTGATGTCCGTGCGGACATTACCATCCTTTTTTCCTATCTTCATGCCGAAAACCGAATGCAATGCCAGTCACACCACCTCTACACATATTAAAAGCTTCTGCAGGGTCAGGCAAGACTTTTGCTCTTACTGTCCACTTCATCAGCCTGCTCCTGCGCCACGAAAACGCCTACCGCGAAATCCTGGCCCTCACCTTTACTAACAAGGCTACAGCCGAGATGAAGTCGCGGATCACAAACGTGCTAGAAGGATTGGCTACGGGGAGTAACGCCCGTTCCATCTGTGATTATCGCGAACAATTGCTCAAACGTTTCCCACAATGGGAACCCACAGATATCCAACAACGGGCGGACCGCGCTTACCGCAAGATACTGCATGATTACTCCAACTTTTCGGTCAGCACCATTGATGGCTTCTCACAAAAGGTAATCCGAGGCTTTGCCTATGAACTTGACCTCGACGGACTATATAGCATCGAGCTCAACACGGGAAAGGTACAACGCGATCTCATGAAACGCCTGTATCTTCACATCAACGACAACCAACAACTGTTCGAATGGGTGGTAAACCGCATCTTACACAACATCGAGCGGGACAAGTCCTGGAACATCGACCGCGAACTCTACGACCTATCGAAAATTATCTTTTCGGAAGACTTCCAAGCGTTCGACCAACAGATATCGGGAATCGATCCGCAAGAATTGTTTGGCAGCCTCGACACGTATAACCAAACAGCCCTTAAAGAGTTCCAATCCCAATTCGAGAATTACATCGACCGCATATCGGAAATATATACGGTATCGGGTGTAACCGTTAGCGACTTGTATGGAAAGTCAAAGAATTTCCTACCCAAATTTACCCTCAAGCGCAAAGCGTATGAAAAAGCAACTGAGCTGCTTGAGGTTTGGTCCAAGGCTACTCATTTTGCTGGCAACATTGACCACTACCAGTCTGAAGCAAAGC
>CAZXSL010000003.1:20059-26741 GCA_964643235.1 uncultured Sphingobacteriaceae bacterium
GCGCAACGATCAAATCGTACATCTATACGAGTCGCTTGACCCAACCATGGAGGAATTTAGCGATTTTTTGGAGAAAAACATCCCCCACTACCTGCTTGTCCAAGCCGTAGAAGGCAACATTTATTACCTGCGGTTAATGAAACAAATGAGTGTGGAGTTAGCCGATTGGCGCGTGGACAACAATGCACAACTCATCTCAGATGCCCAACTGCTGTTGCAACGCATCGGGCTTTCCGACCAGGGTGATCCGACCTTTATCTGGGAGAAAATCGGCAACCGGTACCGATATTTCCTCTTCGATGAGTTCCAGGATACCTCGGCCAACCAATGGCAGAACCTCTTCCCCCTGCTATCCAACGCATTGTCACAATCCACCACCCAATTCCCGGAGCATCTCATTGTCGGCGACATCAAACAAAGTATCTATCGTTGGCGCAATGGCGATTGGCGTATCCTACTTGACGGTATTCACAAGGATATCCGTAGGACATTCCACCTGGACGACACCAGCCCTTGGATTTACGAGGACGACCTCCCCACCAACTACCGCAGCCAAAAGCAAATCGTCGAGTTCAACAACTACATGACCACGCACTTGCCGTGCGAGATGCAAAAGCGAGTCAACGAACGCGTGGCAAAGGAAATCGGGGAGGAACGCTTCCAAACTGTTTGGGAGCAGAGCGGTTTGCACACGGCCATTACCCGGGCGTATGAAGGGGCTCAACAAGACGTGGCCGAACACCACGCCGACATCGACGGCGGCAGCATTGACGTGGAATACCTGCCCCGTACAACAACCGACGAAAACGGCGAACGCACCGTATCTGCAGCCGAAGTCAGGCAGGCTGCCACCGAAAAATGTTACGAAAAAATAGTTCACTGGATACAGTCGGGCACCTACCAACCGGGGGAAATCGGCATACTGGTCCGCACGAATAAGGAGGCACGCCTGCTGATCGATTATTTCCAGTTCCGCGCACGTGAGGGCGACCCAGCCTTCCCCGTTATCTCTGGCGACGCCCTGCTTTTAGCCAACAGCCCAGCTATCAAGACACTAGTCGACACCCTTAGGTTTATGCAGCACGAGGACAGCGAACACGCCAGCTTCCTCGCCAACATCGTCTTCTATTACACCCAATCCCAAGGCAAGCCCGTCGGACCCGAACATTGGCTGGTCATCCAACACTCAGACATACGCCTACTCACTGGCCTGATCCCACAATCACTTATCGACCGATGGGCGGGGCTTAAGCTATTGCCGCTGGTCGAATTGGTGGAGCAGCTGATCGGCCATTACGGCTTCGGGCAAGACGCGGACAACCTGCCGGCCTTACTGGCATTCCGTGATATGGTCAGCAGTTTCACAGCTGTAGGCGATACCGGCTTGCCGGGTTTCCTGACGTTCTGGGAGGAGGAACATGAACGCGCTACCATCCCAGCCTCAGACAAAACCAACGCCGTTGAGGTCATTACCATCCACAAATCCAAAGGACTGGAATACCCCGCCGTCATTATTCCGTTTTGCAGTTGGTCGTTAGACGGCAAGCCAAACACACAGGTGTGGTTTGATATGGAAGACACACCTTACCGACACCTCAAGACCATTCCCATCCGGTATGGTAAACAAGCCGGCAACTCTACCCTGTACCTACAGTATTACGAAGAAATGCTGTATAACTACATGGATGCGCTCAACTACCTATACGTTGCCATGACACGAGCCGGCGAACACCTGTACATCCTAGCGCCCGACAACCCTCCGGCAAAAAGCGGTAATGTTTCCTATAACACCATTGGCGACATGCTGCATCTCGTACTTAGCCGACACCCGCTTGCTGTTATCGACGATGGGGCACTCTACATCCATCAGGAGGGCCATAAACCCGACAGAAAGAAAGAGGTCGAAGCCACCCCTACTGTCGTAGTTGACTCGTATAAGAGCTCATCCCTGCTGGCAGACAAACTGGAGCAAATCGAGGAACGTTCGGCCGATCGCATCGAATTGATGGAACAATCGGCAGCGTTTAGCAATACCCTGCACGAGCTGATGTCCCTCATCCGCCACGAATCGGAAATCGAAGAGCGCGTTAGCGCCTACGTCACGGACGGGTTGGTGCGGGCTGCGGATCACCCACGCATCTTGGCGTATATCCACGCGGCTTGGCAGCACCCAGAGCTCGGCAAAATGCTGAAAGGCGATTACCACCATATCAACGAACGGTCGGTCATTAACAGGCAAGGCGAAACTGCACGCCCCGATAAGGTGCTATCCAACGACAGGGAGACCATCATCATCGATTTCAAATCGACCCATCAGACCGCAACGGAGCAGCACGTACGACAAGTACGAGAATACCGTGACTACCTGATCGACTGGGGATATCCTAAGGTACGAGGGTACTTGTATTATTTCATACACGACCAACTTGTCGAAGTTTAACAATCGAAACAGTATGCCATCATTTTTAGAACAAGTAGCACAAGATATCGTTCGGCGTTATGGCCACGAGATACAGGATATAGCCATCGTCTTCAATAACCAGCGCCCGATTACCTACCTGAAAAAACACTTAGCTGACCAGGTAAACAAAGCATTTTGGAGCCCAGCGTTCTTTACCATCCAGGACTTGCTTCGGACGACCCATACCCGGCAGGAAATCAATACCACAGCGCAACTTTTCGTGCTGTACGAAGCCTACCGTGACGTAGCAACCGGCCGTGGGCAAACACCGCAAAGCATTGATAAATTCTATCCCGTGGCCGAGGTCATCCTCAGCGATTTTTCGCAGATAGACTACGAGCTAGTCGATGCATCGGACGTATTTAGGCAACTACGAGACATCAGCTTACTCAACCAACAGTTCGACTACCTGACGGATGAACAAAAGGAATTCCTAAAGCGGTTTTGGTCCACGTTCTCAGACGACCAGTATTCGGCTATGCAGGAGCGGTTCCTCCACCTTTGGGATTTGCTGCCCGATCTATACACCCGATTCAAAGAGCTGCTTAACCAACGGAATCAGCACACCATGGCGGGTATCTACCGTGACCTGGCCGAGGGTTCGCCCGAAAGCACAGACCTCGCCGGCTCCTACCGCCAGTTGCTATTTGTCGGGTTCAATGCGTTGAACAAGTGTGAACAGACCATATTCAAGCACTTGCAAACGGCAGGCAAAGCCCTGTTTTACTTTGATGCGGATACCCATTACGTGGACGACCCCATGCACGAGGCCGGATTATTCATTCGTAAGAATACGGAACGTTACCAATTGCCCAACGCATTAGGGGACTTTCCGACACGGTTAAGCAAATCGAATATTCCCGTTACCTTATTGGCATCTCCCGGACACGCCGTGCAGGCCAAAGCAGTCGCAACACTTTTGGAACAACAACCTGCACACGGACAAAGCACAGCCATCGTCCTGGCCGACGAGAGCCTCCTGGTACCCGTCCTACAAAGCCTGCCAGCAACGGAGACCGTCAACATTACCATGGGATTTCCCATTACCCAGTCGACCCTATATAGTCTGCTCGACCTGTACTTGGAATACCAGTCCGCAGAAGCCCCCCTTGCTCCCAGGAGAGAACAACATGCTACAGATTTTGAGGTGCCTTATGCTCAATTATACAGCTATTTGACACATCCCTTGAGTGGCTCGACGAAAGCTGTCCGTCAACAGCTCGCCACGCACTTGGCTAAAACGGGTAGCCCCGATGTCATCCACGATGAGGGCCTGCTACAAGGCACAGTCTATCCACCGTTTTTCGAGAAAGTACGCGATCGAAATATGCTTTTCGACCATTTGATAGACTTGCTGACCGCTATTTTTCGGCGCGAACAGACCGAAAACAGGCTTCGCGTCATTGAGCAGCACCTAATCAAAAACGCCATCCAACAACTCAACCAACTGCAACAGGGGTTGTCCAACGCGGATGCCGAGCTGTCTATCGGCCTGACCGCCAAATTGGCCCGACGGGTATTGCGGACGGTCACTGCCGCGATTATCGGCGACCCGTTGGAAGGTGTGCAAATCATGGGGCTGCTAGAAAGCCGCAACCTCAATTTCGACCGGATATACCTCCTCGGAGCCAACGAAGGTGTTTTGCCGAACATCAGCAATACCCCCTCCTTTATCCCGTACCACGTGCGCAAGGCCTACGACATGCCGGTACGTGAAAACCAGGACGCCCTTTCGGCCTACCTGTTTTATCGGCTGCTACACCACTGCGACGAATTTAGCGTACTCTATAATGCGCTCGTCGACAACAGTAACAGCGGCGAACCCAGCCGTTTTGTCAAACAGCTTCAATACGAAACCGAGCTCCCGATAACACCAGCCCACGTGGGCTGGCCCAATGAAAAAAAAGATGCCAAACCGAAAATACCGGATTTGGCTATCCCGAAAGAAGGCAGGGTGTGGAAACAGTTGGAAGACTACCTCGTCAATGCAGACGGGGAATCCAGCAAGAAGTTGTCGGCCTCAGCCTTTACGCTGTACCTCAATTCGCCGCTGGAGTTTTTCCTACGATACATCGCCCGTATCAAGGAACCCCCGACCCTAAGCGAGGGAATAGAAGCCAATAAGCTAGGCAACGTGATTCATCAGGTTATGGAGTATTTCTACCGGGATTGGCACGAACAGAAAACCATGATTACCGCTGAATCCATCGCCAAACGCAAAAGTAAGCTCCCACAACTTTGCAAGGAGGCTCTCCATGCGGTTTACCATATTCCACCGTCTACAAACAAGCCCTACACCAGCCACCAACGAATCGTCCTCCAGCTGGCCGAGACTTACTGCCGGATCTTCCTGGACCATGACGAGTCGGTCGCTCCCTTTGAGATCATCGAGATGGAAAACGACACAGATTATTATTACGATTTTCCTATCCTCGTCGAAGGGCAGCAACGAGCGGTGCGGCTACAGGGAGTTATTGACCGGGTTGATCGCAAGCCCGATGGTTTGATCCGGATTGTGGACTACAAAACAGGACGGGACAATCCCGAATTTCGGGCAACTTTTGATGATTCCGGAATTCCTGAATTCACGTTTTTCAATAAAAACTGGGACGACAGCAACAAGGCCCTGATCCAAACACTGTACTATACCTTGATTTACGAACAGGTAGCGCGAGTAACCGATGTTGAGCCAAACCTCTACGCTATACAACACCTCCGTGCGTCGGGGTCACGCTTCCGATTCAAGGTACCCCACAAGGGTGTGCATGATTTGACAGACGTGTCTTTACAACTAGCTAAGGAAAAATTCCGCATGTTCCTGCAATCCGAGCTAACAGAGCTGTTCGATCCGGCAGTACCGTTCAGACACAATCCCGATGCTACTGTATACGACAGCAGCCCTTATTACCCATACCTGGTCAGCACGGTTGACTTTTCGACCGATGAAGACACGGATGCGCCGTAAAAAAACACCCATGACAGCGGTTCTTATTCGGGAATGACGATATTATCGTCTCGGAAACTATTGCGGTTATAGATGCCTGGGACGGCGTGGTCGCCCTCCTCAAACACGATGTTTACCTGGTCGATACCGGGAATCTCCGTAAACGCATAGGTCAACTCCAACAGATAGGTCTTGGCTCCCGAGCTACCCATTTGCTGGGTGAGGAAGGTCGGGTCGCTGATTTCAAGATTTACGGTATTCCCTTCCTGCCCCGACACGGCCAGCGGCACCTCGGGATAGTGCATACGAAACAGTTTGGTCAGGCTATCGACGTGCAGCGCCTGGTCGCTGAACAAGGGATCCCGTTCGATTTCCATATGCTCTGCCTGTTCATCGAAATACACGAAATAAGGCAAGGCGGGCAGGGTAATCATCGTTTCGACGGCCTCCACCACGGCAGGCTCGTCCTCGACATCTTCTACGGTAGGTGCACTGCGACGCTCGTTCTGGCAGCCAACTACCAACAACATGCAGACAGCGAGAAAGGACACATTATGTTTTTTCATAGCGTGTTTATTAAGGGGTCGTCACTGCCACGGGCAGTACCTTCCCATTGAAAAACTTATGACCGGTCAGTGCGAAATCGGCAATATATTTGCCCATCTCGAAGGCCATAACCGGCGATTCGTAGCCCGGAAACGCCTTTTCAAGCATTTCTGTCTGTGCTGACCCCAATGCCAGACAGTTGACCCGGATATTTTTCTCTTGCAATTCTACTGCCAAACATTCCGTTAGCGCGTGCAAACTGGCTTTGCTTGCTGAATATGCCGCCAAGCCGGGAAATTTCACACTTCCTTGTACGCCACCCATACTCCCCATATTCACGATATGTCCGCCGGCAGGCATCAACGGCAAGACATATTGGATCATCCGCACATGCCCCAGTAAATTGGTTTGTAGGAGATCCACGAAGTCTTCTTCTGTGGTCTCGACAAAGGGTTTATTGACCAATTCGCCAGCATTATTAATCAGCACATCCACCGTTCCCAACCGTTCCTTCACAAAAGGCATCAGTCCGTTAGCATAATCATCGTGCACGATATCGAATTGTACGGGATATAGCGTACAGTCCGGGTTGAGCTTTGTTGCAATATCGTGAAGGTTCCGCAACTTGTCAACGGAACGTGCCAAGGCAAGCACTTTATTCTCACTATCCAAAATCAAATCCAATACCGCTTCAAAACCTACTCCGCTGCTTGCGCCCGTAATGATAATAT
>CAZXSL010000003.1:26751-49600 GCA_964643235.1 uncultured Sphingobacteriaceae bacterium
GCCATAATTTATCTTTAATTAATCGTATCCATTTCTTTTCCGGCCTCCAAATCTTCTTCAACCTCACTCGCCGTTGGTAATCGTTCCTCGCCCAGACCCTGGGGCCGGAAGATAAAGTAAGCTCCCGAAGAGGCTAACAGGGCCGACGTTACGTAGAAAAGCAAGCTGATGATTACCGCCAAATGCGTATCCAAACCGAATACCTGTGCACCGTACACGTACACCATCTCACGCGCACCCAAACCACCTACCGTGAATGGCACGACTGCCACCAGGGATGAGAGCAGGAACATAAACAAGTAAGGCGAGAACTTGCCGTCAAAACCCATGGCGTAAAGCAACAGGATGGCACAAACCACTTGCATGGACTGCACCCCCAAGGCTTTGATATGAGTAATCACAAATCGCCCGATGAAACCCCTGAAATACCGCCGCATGACAAAATAATAACTGACCGTACCCAAGCCCACTACGATGATGGGCAGTTCCCTCGGGATATTGAGCTGGGGAATAAAAATAACCAACAGGGCGATAATCAACGACAGGGCCCAAAAGCCACTAAGCCTGTCGAAAAAAACAGCCGACAGCAGTTGTCGTCCACGCACGTCAAATTTCTTGCGCAGAAAGTAGATCTTATAGCCGTCCCCGCCAACTCCACCGGGCAGAAACAGGTTATAAAACAGGCCGAGTAAATAAAGTTTGAAATTATACTTCTCGCTGAGGAATAAACCCACACCCCGGAAGTATTCGTTCAGTCGCGAGGAACCTATGACCACGGACAGGGCATAAGCTAGGAAGGCCAACACCAAAAAAACGGGGTTTGATGTCAGGAACGCTTCCTTAACATCGCGGATATCCACTTTGCTAAACACCCAATACAGGGCGAAGCCCGTCACTCCTATTTTCAGGATGTTCTTAACAATACGCCACCATTTTTTTTGATTCCTCATGTGCTACGTGCGAGTTGCCGAGCCCCAAAGGTATGAAAAAGTGGGGGACAAAAGGTAGAGGGCAACGAAACGGGACTTCAGAATGAAATCCGAAGTCCCGCATTATTTTTTACTCCTCACTGAGGTCAAAGGTTTCCATGAATTTCGTTGTGAAATTCCCTGCCCGGAAATTCGGATCGCGCATTAAGCGCTGGTGCAGCGGAATGGTTGTTTTCACGCCTTCTATCACAAACTCGCTCAGTGCACGTTCCATGGTCGAGATGGCCTCCTCACGGGTCTGTGCTACGCAAATCAACTTCGCAATCATGGAGTCGTAGTGCGCGGGAATCACGTAGCCCGAATAAGCGTGTGTATCCACTCGTACGCCGTGTCCACCTGGCGAGTGGAAGTTGGTAATCTTGCCCGGTGATGGCCGGAAGTTATTAAACGGATCTTCTGCATTGATACGGCATTCGATCGCGTGCATTTTCGGCTCGTAGTTGGTACCCGAGATGGGGATACCCGCTGCCACTTTGATTTGTTCCTTGATGAGGTCAAAGCTAATCACTTCTTCGGTCACCGGATGCTCCACCTGGATCCGGGTGTTCATCTCCATAAAGTAGAAGTTGCGGTGTTTATCGACTAAGAATTCGATGGTACCAGCCCCTTCATAGCTCACTGCTTTAGCTCCTTTTATCGCCGCCTCGCCCATTGCTTCACGCAATTCGGGGGTGATAAATGGCGATGGTGCTTCTTCAATCAATTTCTGGTGGCGTCGTTGTATCGAACAATCGCGCTCAGATAAATGGCAAACCGTACCAAACTGGTCGCCCACTACTTGGATTTCGATATGCCGGGGATCTTCCACAAATTTCTCGAGGTAGATACCATCATTGCCAAATGCCGCTCCGGCTTCCTGCCGAGCTGAATCCCATGCGGGCTCGAATTCCTCGTCGCTCCACACGATACGCATTCCACGCCCACCACCACCGGCGGTGGCTTTCAGAATAACGGGATAACCAATTTCATTGGCAATCTTAAGGCCTTCTTTCACATCGTTCAACAGCCCGTCGGAGCCCGGAATGGTAGGTACACCAGCCTGTTTCATCGTTTCCTTGGCCGATGCTTTATCGCCCATGGCTTCAATCTGCTCTGCCGTAGCCCCAATAAATTTGATGCCATATTGTGCGCAGATGGATGAGAAACGGGCATTTTCAGAAAGGAAACCGTATCCTGGGTGAATGGCGTCCGCATTCGTTAGTTCCGCTGCAGATATAATATTTGGGATATTCAGGTAAGAATCTTTACTGGGTGGGGGGCCGATACATACCGCTTCGTCCGCAAACCGCACATGCAGGCTATCCCGGTCTGCCGTCGAATAGACAGCAACACTTTTGATGCCCATCTCCCGGCAAGTACGGATAATCCGCAAAGCAATTTCCCCCCGATTGGCGATAAGGATTTTTTTAAACATAGTTCGATTTTAAACCTGCACGGCCAGGCCGGCAGGGTTGTCTCGTTTGGTTAATTTTATATGCTTCGCAGCATTATTTTGGCTCGACCAAAAACAAGGGCTGGTCGTACTCTACCGGTTGGGCATCGTCTACCAATACCTTGACAATCTTGCCCGAAACTTCGGATTCAATTTCGTTGAACAGCTTCATGGCTTCGATGATACACACCACCTTGCCGCTACCGATTTCGTCGCCGACATTGACGAACGTAGGTTTGTCCGGGCTCGGCGAGCGATAAAACGTACCGATCATCGGCGATTTGATGGTCACGTACTTGGATGTATCTTCCACCGCAGCCGCTGGTGCTGCTTCAGCGGGTGCCGCCGATGCTTGGGGTACAACCGGGGCTTGCGCTGCTGGTACCGAAGCTACTGCAGCAGGTACGGAAGCCGTCACGTAGGTGGGCTCCTGCCCTGTCTTTATCGTAATCTTGAAATCCTTCTCCTCGATGGAGACCTCGTTGACGCCCGATTTGGCGACAAACTTGATCAGGTCCTGGATTTGCTTAATGTCCATACTCATAGTCTCGTAGGTTAATTTAGTATTGAAATACCAAAAATATAATCTAATGCATTATTTAACAAATCAAAAAGGCTGTTGTTAGCTATGCCCAACACCTAGCCTGCATATTGTTTACCATCGTATGCCCAACGGAGATAAACCGACCCCCATGTGAATCCACCACCAAATGCAGCAAGGATCAGCACATCGCCCTTATTGAGTTGGGGTTCCCACTCCCACAAACAAAGTGGGATTGTAGCCGCTGTCGTGTTGCCATACCGCTGGATATTAACCATAACTTTGTCGGCATCCAAGCCCATACGACTTGCCGTAGCATCGATGATTCGTTTGTTGGCTTGGTGGGGCACCAGCCACGCCACATCATCGGCAGCCAATTGGTTTCGTTCCATAATTTCCGCAGCTACATCAGCCATATTGGTTACCGCAAACTTAAAAACGGCTGGTCCTTCCTGGTGTGCGTAGTGCATGTCAGCGTCGACGGTTTCATGCGTTGCGGGGTTCAGCGATCCTCCTGCCGGGATATTAAGCAGGTCGCAACCGGAGCCATCGCTTTTGAGTACCGAATCCATCACGCCGTTGCCTTCCGTATCCGGCTCGAGCAGTACAGCTCCGCAGCCATCGCCAAAGATGATACAGGTAGTGCGGTCTTTGTAGTTTATAATGGACGACATCTTGTCGCCACCTACCACCACGACTTTCTTATGCTTACCGGATTCAATAAACTGCGCGCCGGTCGTCAAACCAAATAGAAATCCCGAACAAGCCGCCTGCAGGTCGAAACCCCAAGCGTTTGTCGCACCGATCTTGTCGGCTAGGATATTAGCTGTAGCCGGAAACGGCATATCGGGCGTACATGTACAAAAGATAATCAAGTCGACTTCTGTAGCGGCAATGCCCCGTTTCTTGAGCAATCCTTCAACAGCTGGCACAGCCATATCGGATGTTGCTTTCCCTTTTCCTTTTAGAATACGGCGCTCCTTGATGCCCGTGCGAGTCGTGATCCACTCATCAGTGGTATCCACCATCGTTTCCAACTCTTGGTTAGTCAGGATGTAATCCGGCACGTACCCATTTACAGCAGTGATGGCTGCATGAATTTTTGACATAAACTAACTAGTAAATTAATTGAACGCGGCGTTTATCTTACCGACGATATTGGTTTCTATCATATTCCTAGACAAGATGATCATGTTTTTGATCGCCTCGGGGTTGGATATGCCATGCCCGATAACAACCGGTGCATTTACTCCCAACACCGGGCTGCCGCCATGTTGGACATAGTCAAATCGATCAAAAAACTCGTCTCGGAAGCCTTTCTTTAACGTCATCATATAGAACGACTCTGCCATCTTCAGCACCACATTGCCCGTAAAACCATCACAGACAATCACGTCGTACTCATCCTCAAAGATATTTCGCCCTTCGATGTTGCCCACAAAATTAAGACGGGGGTTTTGCTTCAGCAGTGGATGCGCAGCCATCGCCAACAGATTACCTTTCTCCTCCTCTTCACCGATGTTTAACAGGGCAACCGTCGGGTTTTTAACCCCATACACATGTTCGATAAACAAGCTTCCTAGCACCCCAAACTGCGAAAGCATCTCAGGCTTGCAATCCACGGTCGCACCAATGTCTAGCAATAAACCCGAACCACTTTTCAATTTTGGCACGTGTGTGGAAATCGCGGGCCGCAACACACCGGGAATCGTCTTTACACTAAAGACAGCTCCCACGGTCATCGCTCCCGTGCTTCCGGCCGAAGAAAACGAATCAATAGCCCCTTCTTTGAGTAATTGAAACCCCCTGGCTATACTGGAATTGGGCTTCTGGGAGATTGCTTTAGTAGGATGTTCGCCCATACCGATGACGTCAGGGGCGTGTACAAATTCAAAAAAAGCAGGATTCTCCCCTGCTTCTTCAATGCGTTTGAGCGCAACCTGTTCGTCGCCAATGAGGACGATTTTTTGACCTTCGGGTAGCACTTTGGCTGCTAAGATAGCGCCGTCAATAGCTGATTGGGGAGCAAAATCCCCGCCCATGATATCCAAACCGATCTTCATCAGAAACTAACTTTTCGATTCAATAATACAACAAAACATCCCAAAGTAACGTATAAAAAATTAAATACGCACTATGGGATGTTTAATTTTTAGAACCATCAGCGGTTAAGCTACTGTTTCGTTTTCGACGATTAGCCTACCGTTATAGTATAAGTTTCCGTCAACGGTGTAAGCACGGTGTGGCGTGTGCACAGCACCCGTTTCCTTACAAGTGGTCAATGTAGGGCGTTCTGCCTTATAGTGTGTACGTCCTTTATCTCTCCGTGATTTGGACGTTTTACGTTTTGGATGTGCCATCTCCTGTTATGTTTAATTATTTCTTAAATGCTTCAATGCTTCCCAACGTGGGTCGGTTCCTTCTTCTGCTTCTGACTGGGGTTCTTGCGGGGCCAACTTGCTTAACTGGGCAACCATGTCCTGGTCGCATTCGATGCCATTACCCTGCTCACTACATTTTTTATAGTGAGGCACCGCCAAGTTGATGTACTCATACAACAAATCGGCGATATCCAGCTCGTATTCGTTTTTCGACAGGACAACGATTTCCTCCGTGCTGCTATCCACATCGTCTTCAGTAAACTTGACAATCAAGCGCTCATCAATGGACACCTGCCCCGGAAAATCCGAGAGGCAAACATCGCAAGTCAACTCAATAGTACCGTCGATGTGAAAATCAACAACTAACATGTTCTCTTGCCGTTGTAACTCGACGGCGACTTCCAAATCCCCGTCTTTTACTAACGAATACTCAAAACAATCAAAGAACTTCCGATCAATATCGAATTCGAAATCGTGTTTCCCAACCTTCAACCCGGAAAACGGAATACGGTATCGCTTCAAATACTTCACAACCTCACAATTGAGCCTGCAAAGGTAAGGATAATTTGTGAATTACAAAAGATATGAACTTTTAAAATATGTACCAGAGTTACAGGCTACCAATCAACCGAACACGTACGGGTATATCCGACTATATAGCAGCAACAAATACACAATCAACAGACCCGCATTTAATGACAGCATCCAATTGATATCTGCATGGGCATATTTTGCTCGCAAAGCGAGGATGAGCAACACGATAAAAATCAAGAACAGCAAAGCCGGAAACACCAATGCCCACCGATTCGTTATATAGAGATACACGCTTTCTAAAGACTGGCTGGTTTCCTCGCCCATAAATAGCGGTGTAAACGCCAATACGAGCACCAATAGGAACACACGGACAAGCGCTTTGGCGATAATTTTACTCGTGGTATGGTTTTTGGACATCATTTTGTTCATTTAAATCTGTTACCATTACACAGGCAAATATACTATCTTAGCGACATATACAATTTGAATATCATCATGAATAAATTTCGAATCATTCTAGCAGCCCTTGTTGTCAGTGTGTTTACCCTGAGTGCGTGTACAGCACCGCGTACTGCTTCTGACAGTGGGCCAACTGCCGCGCAATGGCGGAGTGCCGTCCGGGGGCAATGGGTATTGCGTTCCATCGACAAGGAAGATTTCCCTGAGAACTACACCGTCAAAACCGTTTTTGAAGAAGCTCCGCCAGAGTGCTTTATCGGCAGTATTTGGGTATTCCCGAACAATGGCAATGGCACCATCAATTTTGAAGCAGACGGGCGCCTATGTGCACCCGGCGCGGTTCGCAACATCGTGTGGTCTATATACAACCCAGGCAGGGATATGGGGCAGCCCCAATTCCAATTCAAGAAAATTTACCCTGGAGACAGGCCTGCTAACGTAACTGCCGGATACCGGATGAACCTTTCGTTTGCCGACGCCAGCAACTTAGTTATGCGCATGCCGCTAAACCTCGACGGAACACAAGGTGCACTAGTATTCAATTTTGAACGGTATTAACTAAAAAAGTCAACACGGGATATTAGCATAACCAATCGTTGACTATTTTAAAAACCAATCCACTGTGAAAGGAATTATCCTAGCCGGAGGATCGGGCACGCGGCTGCACCCACTAACCCTTGCCGTTAGTAAGCAACTTATGCCGGTGTACGATAAACCGATGATTTATTACCCACTGTCCACGCTGATGCTAGCGGGAATCAAGGACATCCTCATTATCTCGACGCCCCATGACTTGCCTGCATTTCGCAAGTTGCTTGGCGATGGTAGCCAAATCGGATGCCGGTTTACCTATGCCGAACAGCCGGAACCGAAAGGATTAGCACAAGCATTCGTCATCGGAGCTGACTTTATCGGACAGGACAAGGTAGCCCTCATCTTAGGCGACAATATTTTTTATGGCGACGGTATCTCCCGCATGTTGCAACAGTGTGCGGATCCCACCGGAGGAATGGTCTTTGCATATCAAGTATCCGATCCCGAACGCTATGGGGTCGTGGAATTCGACCAACACATGAAGGCCATTTCGATTGAGGAAAAACCGCAACAGCCCAAGTCGGATTTCGCGGTTCCCGGCCTCTACTTTTATGACAATACTGTAGTCGATATAGCCAAAAACATCACATCCTCCGCACGCGGGGAGTATGAAATTACCGATATTAACAAAACCTATCTCGAAAGTGGCCGGTTAAAAGTAAGCGTATTCAGCAGAGGCACGGCCTGGCTGGATACCGGCACATTCAACTCCCTCATGCAAGCGGGGCAATTCGTCCAAGTAATCGAAGAGCGACAAGGGTTGAAAATCGGTTGTATTGAGGAGGTGGCTTATCGCATGGGATATATCGATGCCGCCCAATTGGAAGAAGTTTCCAAGCCCCTTGTTAAAAGCGGTTATGGACAGTACCTCCTCCGTTCGGTACTGAAGAAGGAACTACCTTCTAATTGATAGTTTAATCAGCAATGTCCAAACAGTCGAGAAAAACTGCGTTAATTACCGGAATTACCGGACAAGACGGTGCCTACCTAGCCGAGTTGCTTTTGGCTAAGGGATACATCGTACATGGTGTCAAGCGACGGAGTTCGCTCATCAACACCGATCGTGTCGACCACCTGTACACACCACCCCAAGACCCTGACAAACGCTTCACATTGCACTATGGAGATCTAACCGACTCGACCAATATCATCCGCCTTATCCAACTGACTCAACCCGACGAGATATACAACCTCGGGGCCCAGAGCCACGTACGGGTCAGCTTCGACCTCCCGGAATATACGGCCAATGTGGATGGATTGGGTTGCCTGCGCATCCTGGAAGCTGTACGCATACTGAACATGACGGATACCTGCCGGATATACCAAGCATCCTCTTCAGAATTATATGGTTTGGTACAGCAATCGCCACAGAATGAGTCCACGCCCTTCTATCCACGAAGCCCTTATGGCGTGGCCAAGCTGTTTGCCTATTGGACGATTGTCAACTACCGCGAAGCCTACGGCATGTATGCTTGCAACGGCATCCTATTTAACCACGAAAGCCCGTTGCGTGGTGAAACCTTCGTTACCCGGAAAATAACACGCGCCGCAGCCCGTATCGCCCTAGGCCTGCAGGAACGCCTATATGTCGGCAACCTATCTGCCCAGCGCGACTGGGGACACGCCAAGGACTATGTCGAGGCCATGTGGCTGATGCTGCAACAAGAGCAGCCAGCAGATTACGTCATCGCTACGGGTGTTACCACTACCGTGCGCGATTTTATACGAAAAAGTTTTTGGGAGTTAGGCATTGAAGTCGAATTTAGCGGCAAGGGGGAACGCGAAAAAGGCGTGGTCATCGATATTGACGAAGACCGCTTAAATGAACTCGACATTCCAGTCGAAAACATCAAATTCGGCAACACCGTCATTAAAGTAGACCCGCGCTATTACCGCCCCACGGAAGTCGACCTGCTGATTGGCGATGCCCGCAAAGCAAAGGAGCAACTCGGATGGAAGCCGCAGTACGACTTGGATGCCCTGATACGCGAAATGACCCTAGCCGACCTCAAGCAGGCACGGCAGCAGTTGCCATAGAAAACTCCTGTTGGCGCGAAACCTTTCGCATGCCCACCTAGCAAATCAGGGACGGTAGGATAGCAAGTATACAAACGCTGCGATACCCCAAAATTCCGTAACTTTGTAAATTGCCTGGCATCCATCGCATGTACAGGAATAAACACGAAGTAACACGCACAGCACCATTCCCCTATGGATTTTAAACTCACATCCGAATACTTACCCACAGGTGACCAGCCTGAAGCCATCCGCCAACTCTCGGAAGGTGTACAAGCCGGCGAAATGTTCCAAACGCTACTGGGCGTTACGGGGTCTGGCAAAACGTTTACTGTTGCCAATGTCATTAAGGAAACCCAGAAACCCACCTTGATACTCAGCCATAACAAAACATTGGCCGCCCAATTGTATGGGGAGTTCAAGCAGTTTTTTCCCGAAAACGCCGTCAACTACTTCGTGTCCTATTACGACTATTACCAACCCGAGGCGTTTATCGCCTCTACGGGCACCTACATCGAAAAAGACCTGGCCATCAACGATGAGATCGAAAAGTTGCGCTTGCGCACCACTTCGGCCCTCATGTCCGGACGGCGGGATATCATCGTGGTTTCCTCCGTATCCTGCATCTATGGTATGGGTAATCCCGAGGATTTCTCCCGTTCGGTGTTCCGATTCGCGGTGGGTACCGTTATCAGCCGGAATGCGTTTCTGCACAAACTCGTCGAGATTCTTTACGCACGGACAACCACCGACTTCAAGCGGGGCACATTCCGTGTCAAAGGAGATACCGTCGATGTATTCCCTGCTTACATGGACGATGCATACCGCATCTCCTTTTTTGGCGACGAAATCGACGAGCTAGCCGTGATTGACCCGATATCCGGTAAGACCCTCGAAAAAATGGATCACCTCGCGCTGTTTCCCGCCAACCTGTTCGTCACCCCGAAAGAGAAGTTTGTCGAATCGCTCTGGGCCATTGGCGAGGAACTGGAAACGCGCAAGGAGCAATTAGTTGGCGACGGGCTCTTGCTTGAAGCCAAGCGCCTGGAGGAACGTGTCAATTACGATTTGGAAATGATGCGCGAACTGGGTTATTGTAGTGGTATCGAGAACTATTCGCGCTTCTTTGACGGGCGCCAGCCCGGCATGCGACCGTTCTGCCTGCTCGATTATTTCCCAGACGATTACCTGATGGTCATCGACGAAAGCCACGTCACCATCCCACAGATACGGGCCATGTACGGCGGCGACCGCTCGCGCAAGCTCTCTCTCGTAGAGCACGGCTTCCGACTGCCGGCCGCCTTGGATAACCGGCCCCTGAATTTCGCCGAATTCGAATCGCTCACACCCCAGACCATATACGTGAGCGCCACACCCGGCGATTACGAATTGCAACAAACGGGTGGCGTGGTGGTCGAGCAGGTTATCCGCCCCACCGGATTGGTAGACCCGACCATCGAAATCCGGCCCGTGGCCAACCAAGTCGACGACTTGCTGGACGAGGTCGACAAAGTGTCCAAAGAAGGCGGCCGCATCCTCGTCACGACGCTGACCAAGCGCATGAGCGAAGAGCTAACAAAATACATGACGCGCCTGGGTATCCGAGTCCGGTATATCCACTCGGAAATCAAAACGCTCGAACGCGTGGAAATCTTACGGGGACTACGGCTGGGCGAATTTGATGTCTTGGTGGGTATCAACTTGCTCCGGGAGGGGCTAGACCTGCCCGAAGTGACCCTGGTAGCTATTCTCGATGCCGACAAAGAAGGCTTCCTACGCTCGGAGCGCTCGCTGATCCAGACTATCGGCCGTGCCGCCCGTAACGACAAGGGCCGGGTTATTATGTATGCGGACTCGATTACAAACAGCATGCGCATCACCATCGACGAAACCAACCGTAGGCGCGAAAAGCAAATCCGTTATAATGAGGAACACGGCATTACACCGCGCACGGTAGGAAAATCGCGCGATGAGATTTTGGAGCAAACGTCAGTAGCGGATTACAACCCGAAGCTGACCCGGGCATATGTGGAACCCGACCCGGCAAGTTGCGTCGCGGCCGACCCGATTATCCAATACATGAGCAAACCGCAATTAAAGCAGTCGATAGAAAAGGTCCGGAAGGAAATGGAAGCCGCAGCTAAGGCCATGGACTTTTTGCAAGCCGCCAAGCTGCGCGACGAGATGTTTGCGCTTGAAAAAACGTTCAACGAGCAATACGGCGAGGCTACCTCTTAACGTGGCCCGAATGTTCAGCTTAGGTCGCCGAATCTTCCCCGTAGTAGTTCTTGCCGAGCTCTATCCGCTCACGCCCGTTTTTCAAACGCCAGCGGTTCGTGTCCCTTAATGAGTATGCACATCCGCAATATTCCTGCATGTAGAATTGTTCGCGTTTGCTGATGTCCAGCATTCGTTGCGCACCACCTTTTTTGCGCCAGTTGAAGGTCCAATACGTGATATCCGGATAATGTCCCGCCGCGCGGATACCGCAATCGTTAATTTGATCGAAGTTCTTCCACCGCGATATGCCCAGCGAGCTACTAATTACGGGAAAGCCATTCTCGTAGGCATACAAAGCGGTGCGTTCAAAACGCATATCAAAGCACATCGTGCAGCGAATGCCGCGCTCCGGCTCATGCTCCATGCCCTTGGCCCGGGCATACCAGTTGTCCGCATCGTAATCCGCATCGACAAACGGGATATTATATTTCTCCGCAAAGCGGATATTCTCCTCCTTGCGCAGGTCGTACTCCTTGCGGGGATGGATATTAGGGTTATAGAAATAGATGGTAAAGTCGATATCCGAAGCTATTAACGCTTCCATTACTTCCCCAGAACAGGGCGCACAGCAGGAGTGCAGCAACAATTTGCTTTCCCCATTGGGCAACTCCAATTTCTCGCGTACAAATTCCTTTTCAGCCATCGTATTATTTCCTTGTTTCAGGGTACAATTTTAGGGAAAATTCGGGCGTTTTGCAAACCGTGGTATGCGTTTGTTGAGTTGTGGAGTCGTTGAGTCGCTCCTGCCTCCGCAGGCAGGCCCTTTGCTAAACTTGAAAGAGGTGGACAATCATATGGTAGGCAAACTCTTCGAATATAAGTGTTGTACCCGAAACCTACGCAGCGGATCATTTGGCTGTGGTCACCCGGTTACAGCCAAAGTAAAGCGAGCGCCAGCTGGAGAAAGAAGCGCGGTGTTTTGGGAAAGATGTTCTTATAAACCCCAAACCATCAGGTGGAACGATGCGTCCTGCAGGTCGAAAGGGCAATTCGATAGATGGGACAGACCATCCGGCAGGTCGAAAGGGTGATCCGATATACCGGTCAAACTATCCAATAGATGGGATTATGCATCTGATGTGCCGGAAAGGCTATTCGACAGGTCGATAAGAGAATCCGATGGACCGGAAAGTGAATCCGATAGGTCGGAAGGGCTATTCGATATATCGGAAAAGCTATCCGATGGACCGACCAGACTATCCTGTAGGTCGAACGAAGCGTCCGATGTACCGGAAAGTAAATTCGATAGGCCGGAAGGGCTATCCGACCTCGTGGAATGGGGATATTTTTGTGCCTTAGTAAGTTGAAAACTCGCTTTACCTGTGCGAAAGAGGTCGAGGTGTATTACTGTATTACTTTTATACTTGTAACATGCGGTGCTTATCAAAATTTAAGCCTCGGTCTATCCCCCTTCACCCGAGGATACTTCGGGGACCCTTGGGGGATGCTTCGGGTATGCTTCGGGTATGTCTCGGGTGTAGATATGCGGGTTTACCCCTTGAAAACCCCGGGTATTGTGCGGGTTTCCTCTATCGGTCTCCTTATGATATGACAGCCTAAGTATACAAAAACATCCAAAATAATTAAGTTGACGTCACAGTTCCGTCTACTGGCGCAAGTTTTGGGGTAATGACCCGTGATGTCCGTATTCGTTGAGTCGTGGATGCGTTGATTTGTTGATTCGTTGATGTGTGTATTCGCGTATTCGTTGATGCGACGATTTGTTATTGGGCGCAAGATTTTGCGCCCCTACGGTCTCAAATCTCACGTCTCATATCTCAAATCTCAAATCTCAACGATTAACCTTTAACAGGGCCTGGGCCGCCAAGACCAATACCGGCAGTTCAATTAAGGGTCCAATTACTAAGGACAACGCGATCAGCGGTTCGGACGGAAAAGCGGATACCGCAATCGCCAGGGCAATGGGGGAATTGCGAGCCATTGTCGTCATTACCAAACTGACCTGATCGGCACGGTTGAATTTAAGCACATTGCCCACGACTAAGGCCAGCACGAAGGTAACGGCGAAAAACACCAATATGGGGACGAGTAACTGGTAAATAACCCGAGGGTTATCCACGATATTCTGCCCTTCCGATGCAAACATCGCCAACACCGCCAAGGCTAGGAACAATACCTGTGACGACTCCAGAAAACGGAATATATTGGATGCTGGCCCGGTATACATTACCCGATATTTCTTAACCAGGTAGGCGACGACAAAAGGCAGAACCAGGACAAACAGGATGCTTCCTGCTAACGGACCAAACGCAACTTGCCCGGTTTCTCCAAAAAACAACAGCAGATAAACGGGTAGCAATACCACCTGCAACACCAAGTTGGCAGGCAGAATGGCGGCAGACAACGGCACATTGCCCCGGGCGATACCCGTGAACACCAAATACCAGTCGGTACATGGCGTAACCATCAGCATCACAAAACCAATCCACAACGCGGGCGAATCGGGGAGAAATAACGAGCTCAACACGTAGGCAAATAGCGGGGTCCAAACGAAATTGATAACCAGGTTGGCAAGGGAAAAGCGTACATTGAGCATGGATTTCCGCACATCGCCCACATCCATACTAAGGAACAAGCCGAACAGCATCAGCACCAGCAAGGGCACGACGAATGCGCCGGCATACGCCGCTACCCCGGCAAAGCGGCCTATCGCTAGCCCGGTTATTACCGCCAGTAAAATGACGAAAGTCTGGTACTTATTAATTTTATCCATCGTTCGGCTAGGCCGCAGCACTGATGGGGACAAAGGTACTATAATTGAAACGTACGGCCTAAACTTCCATCGAAGCAGCAGCTGATGGCTGTTAGTTCCCCGTAATTGCCCATGGCAAATTATGGATAATAAAAAGGAACGAAAAATTAAAAAAACAAGCCTGAACCTTTGTTGTCCAAGCTTGTTCTCTAGTTTGCATGTCAGTTAAGCGGAGCCGTCCACTCGATACCGCTGATATCTATCAGTTTTAAAGAATAGCCTTCCGTTATGGGAACGTCGGCCACCTCCAACGTGATGTCAGCTTTTGCGCCTAAGGGTAGCACCAAGCTATGTGCGCCCGGTTTGATTTTAGCGACATAGTGATTGTGGATATGCTGGGCTGGGAATTGTGCGAGTTCATCTTGCCCAATAGCCTTCACCACCTGTCCATGCTTGTCCAAAACTTGGATTCCGATTAAAAACGAACCGTATACATCTGCCCCTTCGACCCGAAAGAGCCGGAAAGAAAGTTGCGAACCGCTGAGCTGTACGTTTGAAATCTCCACTTTGGGCCTCACGGATTTATTGTGAAGCGTGCCCCATACCCCACCGTGGAAATATTGGTTGGTAAACAGCGTCAGCGCGGCGATGAAAACAGAAAACACCAGTACCATAGGCTTCAACCGCTTTATCGGTAGGTGTCCCGAGCCGAGGTACACAAACCATCTGCTCGTGGTAAAGCTACGCTTCTTGCGCATGAAAAAATCGTCGAGCGAGTAAGGCCCGCTACCGGTAAGGAATAGCGTAAACCCACTGGCTAGCCCCAATACGCCGATCTGCCACTCGTCGAGACAGGTCGTACCGAGCCACCCTGCCCCCAGCAGAATGCCCATGGCAAGAAAAAAAACGCCTACGCTCATCAACCGGGTGAATAGCCCCAAAATCATGAACAGGCCCACAATGGCTTCCACGATCGTAAAAGCAACCATGGCGGTTTGCAAAGCATCCGGATTGGAAACCAAGTATTCGATAATCGGCTTAATGCCGAGCGCATTGGGCAGAAAATGGTTGAACTTTTCGCCGATATAACCGGCCTCTTCGGGATTCAACTTATTGTCTATCACTAGCCTTCGCCAGAAAGCAGAGAAATAAGTCCAGCCTACGACCCAACGTAGGGATAAGGTAAATAATCCGGCAGCACGATGTGCCGAGCCGTCAATAGGGTAATTCATTTTATAAGTGATTTGAATCCCGAATCCGTATTACCTGATGGTGCATCGCTCAGCCCCTCGCAACGATAACATTTACGAAGCGTGGCTTTTATTACCATCACGGACGCTTCCATCTCAGGGGTAAGCAACGCTTGGATTTTCTAATACGGACACGGGGTAAACGTGAAAAAAAATGTGAAATTCCGGGAGAATATCACGCAATATCCAGTTTCAATCGTTTATATAAAATGTACTTTGGCGGACTGTTGCCGGAGAACGTTTTGGAATAGCTATTCCACGCTTTGACAACATCAACTCCATACTGCGAATCAGCGAAACGGCCTGCTCCATCAAGTACCTTAATAAGCTGTCGGTAATAGTCGCCCGCTACCTGTTGGTTTTCAGTTTGGGTGTACTGGCAGGAGACGACTTGGGTAGTGGCCCTCGTCTTGTTGAGCGACTTTGACTGCTCGATAACCGACGCGCCCAGCATACCGCCTTTGACCACACAGGGGCTCAAGGCAAATAACAGCAGGCACATCGTGAGGATGTGTCTGGTATTCCTCATACTAATTCGGGAGCTCAACATACATGCAATAATAAGCATTATGCAGCACTTGCACGAACACCGGAAGTAACGATGTCGGCTTATTTGTTTAAAATGGCCTTACTGGCGACCAAGCCGGTATATATGCCGGAGATGGGATGCAAATGCATGGCCCAGGGTGCGGTGCTCAAGGTAAGTGACACCGTACTCGGCACAGGTAGCTTTGACCAGCTTATTGATCGCGGGGTAGTGCACATGGCTGACACGCGGAAACAAATGGTGCTCCACCTGAAAATTAAGTCCGCCGAGTAACCAAGACACGACCCGACTACCGGTAGAAAAATTAGATGTGGTACTCAACTGGTGAACCATCCATTCCTGCTCAATCTTTCCGGAATCGTCGTCTGCTGTGGGGAATTGTGTCTCTTCGACCACATGAGCCAATTGGAAAACAACCGCCAAGCAAAACCCACAGGAAACGCCTACGATAAGCCACCCCACCAAGGCAGGCAACCAGCCTACGGCGATAATGGGTATCACAAAATAGACCCCAATATAGCTTAGCTTTGTCGACCAAAAAATGACGTGCTCGCGCAGTGGCATAGCCGTCCGTGGGGCCTTAGAACCCATCCTTCCGGAGAAATATTTTTCAAAGTCCTGATAAAGAACCCATGCGATATATGAAATGCCGTAGAGCACAAACCAATACGCAAATTGAAAGCGGTGGAACCACCGATGGGGTTGATCGGCATGCATACGCATAAATTTAACGTCGATATCGTGGTCCAGACCGTCGACATTCGTATAGGTATGATGGCTGATATTATGCTTTTGCTTCCAGAAATAGATCGTTCCACCCAACATATTGAGTGTATACGCAGAAATCCTATTCAGCCATGGTCGTTTTGAAAAACTCTGGTGCCCCCCTTCATGCATAATATTGAAACCAATGGTGGCCAGGTTGATTCCCAACACCACACAGGCCAGACAAGCCAACCAAATCGGCATATTGCCAACCAGGAGAGTTATAAAAAGAACCGCCGCCGTACATAGTAGGATGACGCTTTTTATATAGAGCTTCCGGTTTCCGGTGTTGGATATCCCTTGTGATTTGAAATATTCGTTGACACGAGCGCGAAGGGTGCTCGCAAAAGGTTTATTGATATTGTTAAAACTGACTTTAGACATAGAGGAATACGGATAGTATGGTGTTGGACTGGTTACCTTCCAATAAATAACGAGCGCGTTCGTAGGGGTTTAATGTGAATCAAAAAAGCCATCTGACGGGTTCGCCGGATGGCCGATATCCTATTGAAAAATGAAATTAAATCAATTTGACGTCTACTGCATTGAGCCCTTTTTTTCCTTGGGCTACTGAATATGAAACCTCATCGTTTTCACGAATGCGGTCAATCAATCCAGACGAATGGACAAATACTTCACTGCCACCGTCATTTGGAGTGATGAAACCGAATCCTTTGGTCTCATTGAAAAATTTTACTTTGCCTTCTTGCATGGCACTAGGGATAAAATGAAATAATAAATTAATTGCCGTAAACGTACGGTAAAATTTTTGATAACGTATTATTTTTAACATAAATTTACATATCAAACATCGCATTGAAGTCTGTCAATCTCCCTGCGAGGTCGCATGTTGGTATGGTTTCACAAAAATATTAGGTGGTGATTTCCACTATTCCAGCTTCATGGATAGCGAAGCATACCGAACCGGACGGCACGGAACGGGTATCCAAACCTGTAAATAGACTAAAGGCAGGTAGGATAAGCTGTTCGCCCGTCCTGACATAACACGGTAATTTCAAATGCTTTTTGTGGGGTAGCCGGATCCGGACACCGGGGTGTACGTGACCGCTTATGGTGGGGACCTGTCCATGTGTGGGGGTATGGACAAAATGTACGCCTCGCAATTGCCAACTATCCATACAATTGGCTATACCCCATCCCGCGAGCTGGTCGAGGGTTACCCTATCGTGGTTGCCCCGAATCAAGGTAAAGCAGGTATCCGGGTAGCGCGCCGCGAGCTCCGCAAAACTCGCCACCTCCCGATTAGCACTGGCGTGGACAAAATCGCCCACGATAATGGTTTGTGTGGGTTGGTAATATTCAAGTAGTTGCGCCAACCGTTCGATATCCCGATCGCTCACACTGGACGGCAGAGCGATACCATGCTGCCGAAAATGCGACGCCTTACCTAAATGCAGATCAGAAAGAATCAACGCGCGTTCCTCAGGCCAATATATCGCTCGTTGGGTGGTCAGCCAGAGCTCGTTCCCGCCGAGGGTAATGGGATGCTCAACTAATTTCATGCGTTCTTCTCCATATTCTTTAATGCCCGTTCGCGAAGCTTGGCAATGCGCGAGGAAAGATCCTCGCTGGTAAGCGACTGGCGCAAGCTATCCACTTTGATGGGGAAACTCAAGGGGGTAAACCCGGTTGCAAACCGAAAGACAATCTGAGTGTTTTGGATGCGGTCAAATGCAGCCGTCGGCCGCTGCTCTTCCAGCTGTGGGTTAAACACCTCGGCATACGCTTGCTTTAACAGCAGGTTGCCAGGTTCGTATTCTTCCAGCACTTGGAAAATGATACCCGAGGACGCCTGTAGGGAGCGCTTATTGCGCTGGGCTCCATACATGTTTTGGACCACCATTCCCGAAATAACGGCAATATCGCGAAACTTACGCTTCGCCATTTCGGTGGCGTTGACACTGCTTATCACATCCTCCATGAGATTTTCCTTACGCAATACGTCGCGTAGCGCCTCATCGTCTAATTTTATTTCCGAATCGGAGAACAGCTCGAACCCATAGTCGTTCATGGCCATGGAAAAACTAATGGGATAGCGCTTACTGATGCGATAGGCCACCAAGGCGGCCATGACCTCATGCACCAACCGCCCTTCAAAGGGATACATAAATAGGTGGTATCCTTCGCGTGTTTTGATGGATTCGACGAGGAATTCATCTGCTGCAGGAATATGGGAATGCTCGCTTTGCCGGGCAATCAACGGATGAAGGAATCGCAATTCCTCCTCCGAAACACGGGGGTGCTTCGCGTCGGCCAACTTCTTGCGGAGAAAGTGGCTAAGGTTTGCACTCAAGGGCAAGCGTCCGCCCAGCCAACTCGGCGCGATAGCTTTCCCCTGCGCAGCTCTGACTTGAACCACCATATCTTTTACCCGTACGAGCTCCAAAACACGACCGGCTAACACGAATTTTGCCCCCGGTTTTAAACGGGCGATAAAATACTCTTCAACCATACCGACGTACCCACCTGAAACAAACATGACACGCAACATGGCATCACTGACGATGACACCCATATTCATACGGTGCAACATGGCTATGCGCCTTCTTTGTACGACGAGCAGACCATCCTCCTGCCGGGCTACTTTATGGAAGTCCTCGTAACGCTTACCTATGGCACCGCCTTCGGTGATAAACACGATACACCAACGCCACTCCTCTTCCGTCATTTCGGAGAACGCAAACGTACCCTTAACCACGGGGTATAGCTCATGGTCGCGGAATCCACCGCCCAACGCGATAGTCACTAAAAATTGCACTAACACATCAAACGTCAAGGGCAGCGGGTCGCGGGATTCGATGGTCTGCGTTTTTACTGCTTCCTTTAAGGCCGACACTTCGATGAGCTCCAGCGAATGGGTGGGCACAAAATGGATTCGCGACACCTCGTGCGGAGCGTGCCCGCTGCGCCCGGCACGTTGCATGAACCGGGCTACCCCCTTACTCGAACCGACCTGCACAATGGTATCCACGGGTTTGAAGTCTACCCCGAGATCTAAGGAGGAGGTCGCAACAACCGCTTTTAAGCGTCCCGTGCCTAAAGATTCTTCAATCCAGGCGCGTACCTGCGCATCCACCGAGCTGTGGTGCAGTGCCAATTGTCCCGCAAAATCGGGGTGCGCTTCCAATAGCAATTGATACCAAAGTTCGCTCTGGCTACGGGTATTGGTAAAGATAAGCGTCGACTTGCTTGCCAGGATGATGGGCACCACTTTGTCTACCAGTTTCGACCCGAGGTGCCCCGCCCAGGGCAGCACTTCCACCTCATCGGGATAGACGGGAAGTATCGCTATTCGTTTCTTTTCCCGGGCGATGATCTGGATTCTTTTTATCGGCGCGGGGAGTAAGACGTCCATAGCTTCATCCAAATTACCGATGGTAGCCGTAATACCCCATACCCGCAGGGAAGGCACTTGGTGGCGCAAGAAGGCTAAGGCGAGCTCGACCATAACACCACGTTTGGTACCGAGGAGCTCGTGCCATTCGTCTACCGCCACGCATTGGAGGTTTTTAAAAAAGCCTGTCCTACCCTTTTGGGCAAGCAACAAGTGGACGCTTTCTGGTGTTGCCAATAGCACGTCGGGCATGGAACGGCTTTGGCGCTGGCGTACCTTAGGGTCGGTATCGCCCGTACGAACACCTACGGTCCAGTCCAGTCCGATCTCGCCAATAGCCTCCTCCATTGACCTGGCGAGGTCTTTGGCCAGCGAACGAAGGGGCGTAATCCACAATAGCTTGAGGCCGGACTTGTATCGCTCGGGATGGTTCATAAAGTCAATAAGAACGGCCAGGAAGACGGAAAAAGTTTTACCAAAACCAGTAGGGGCTACGACGATGCCACTGTAACCTTTTGCATAGCGCTCCCAAGCCTGCCGCTGGAAAACAAAAGGCTCGTTGCCCGCCGCGTCCATCCACCGGTTTATGATTTGGTAACCTGTCGTCTGTTTTAACACCTTCCCCACGATTTATCGAATTAGTTTTCGCACTTCCTTAATATCGTCAATCTCTTGTACCGTTTTGTCCTTGCGCCATCGCAAAATACGGGGAAACCGCAGCGCCACGCCTGCCTTATGGCGCGAACTGGCAGCGATGCCCTCAAAAGCTATTTCAAATACCAACTCGGGTTTTACCGTCCGAACGGGGCCAAACTTCTCGGTGGCATTTTTCGTTACAAACCGACTCACCTCCTGGATTTCCTTGTCGGTCAATCCCGAATAGGCCTTGGCGATCGTTACGAGCGCATCGCCATCCCGTACGGCAAAGGTATAGTCGGTATAATAACCACTCCGCCGCCCACTTCCGCGCTGTGCATAGACCAAGACCGCATCGATCGTCAGCGGGTCTACCTTCCACTTCCACCAGTCCCCTTTCTTGCGGCCTGTATGGTATGGGGATTGCCGATGTTTTAACATGAGTCCTTCGCTATTGATGTCGCGGGCGTGTTCCCGTAAGCCCTTAAGCGCAGCCCAATCGGGCACCGTAACCAAGGGCGGAAGGCGCAGCATATCGGAACTGTTTACATTGAAAAGGACGTCCAAGCGTTCACGACGCTCCATCAATGGTCGATCCCGCCAATCGGTTCCCTCCCATTCCAACAAATCATAGGCAAAGACGGCCGCAGGAAACTCATCCATTGTCTTCTTGCTGATTTTCTTTCGATTGAGGCGACGTTGCAACACCGAAAAACCCTGTACTTCGCCCTCGCGTACCACCAAAATTTCGCCATCGATGACGAAATCGCCCGACCACGACAAAAGTGCCTGATGGATTTCCGGAAACTGTTCCGTGATTAATTCCTCGCCACGCGACCAGATGAAGACCTCCCCCTGCCGTTTGATAAATTGGCCCCGGATACCATCCCATTTGTGTTCCACCTGCCAGTCGGCCAAGCTGCCCAGTTCATGTGGTTCTTTATCCAAGCCATAGGCTAAGCAAAAGGGATACGGCTTGGAAAGCGACGTATCCGTATACGTCCCCTTAACCAACGCATCAAACGTAACCTCACCCATCGTCCAATCGCCCATCACGCTATGCGCAACGGCATTCGCATCAATCCCGTAGTGCTTAGCCAAGGCGTTGATAAGCGACTTGGACGACACACCCAGCCGGAAGCTTCCACCCAACAGCTTATTGAAAATAAAGCGTTCCATACTCGGCAGCCCATCCCACGACGCTAAAGCAAACGCTTTCTTCTCCGCTTCCGTCTGGCTACCTAAATCCACTATCTGCTCCATCCACCCATTCAGGCTCCGATCAATAGCCTGTGTGGGTGGAGGTAAAACAAGGGCGATGGTCTCACTCAAATCGCCTACGGCAGCATAAGACTCCATAAAAAGCCACTCTGGCACGCCAGAAACTTCGATAGCCCATTGCTTCAATAGCGTCGTTGTGATGTGCCTTTTGGGTCTCCGTCCCGTGAATAGCGCCAACAGCCATAGCTTATCGCGCTCATCGGCTTCCGTAAGAAATCGTTCGATCGCTTCCAGCTTCTGGGTGGTCTTATTGGTACTATCCAATGCATTGACAAGACGGGCAAATGTTTCCATAATCGCTATTTTTCGATCGCGGGCGCAGGCTCCTCCTCATCGCCATATTCGGTTTGCAACTCCTGGGCGTTGATACCCAGCTCATTCAAATATCGTGCAAAGACGTTGGTCTGCCCGTGGGTGACGTATACGTTCTCTGCCCCCGTTTCGCGTATCGCTTGCAATAGTCCCGGCCAATCCGCATGGTCGCTGATGGCAAAGCCCGCATCAGCACTCCGCCATCGCCTAGCGCCGCGCACTTGCATCCAACCCGAACAGATGGCCGTAGCCCGATTAGGAATTCTCCGAATGACATTAGAGTCGGCTAACGCCGGTGGAAGGATGACAATCCCTTGGTCGAGAAAGCGTGTATCCTCCCGAAAATCAACCGCTTGGTAAGCAGGAAGCTTGATACCCACGCCTTCGTAGGCTTCATTGATCCGGGCGATGGCGTAGTGTACGTGCATAGGTCCCAGGCCGTCGAGGGCTTTCATCAGCCGTTGTGCCTTGCCCAGTGAATACCCGATGAATACCGAGGTCTTTCCAATAGACTGGTTGTAAGCCACCCATTCCTGGAGTTGACGGTTTAACGCCGACACGGTCTGCCAATGGTAAATAGGAAGCCCAAAGGTGCTCTCCGTTACAAACTCATGGCAACGTACGGGTTCAAAAGGTGTAGACAGCCCGTCGTCATGGAGTTTGTAGTCTCCGGATACGACCACCACTCTCCCCCGATATTCCAAACGGATTTGTGCCGAACCAATGATATGACCAGCAGGATGCAGAGAAACTTTCACGCCATT
>CAZXSL010000004.1:0-5609 GCA_964643235.1 uncultured Sphingobacteriaceae bacterium
CGGCAAGCCCTGAAAACGCACCGATTGATGCCGCAATCCATACCATAGCCCGGATATTGTCTGTCCAATAGCGTGCGGTCGCTGCCGGGGTAATCAACATAGCGGCCATCAGCACCACACCGACAGCGGTAATACCCGTAACGACGGCTAGCACAGTCAAGCTCGTTAGCAGCAATTCAAGCTTTTTTAACGGAAGACCCAATACCTGGGCATACTCCGTATTAAACGCTATCAGCGTAAATGGTTTGAAAAATAAGGTTACCACGCTGATAATGATGAAGGCAAGGACTGCAAATACAGCCAGATCTTGGCCGACTAGTGCCGCCGCATTACCAAAAAGGAAATGCTCCAGTCCGCTTTGCGCAGCATTGCCACTGCGTTGAATGAACGTAAGCATCACGATGCCTAAGCCGAAAAATACGGATAAAACCAAGCCAATGGCTGCATCTTTCTTTAGTTTGGATTTGGCCGTGATGTAGTCGATGGCTAAGAGTGACAGCCAACCTGTTGCAAAAGCACCCATGACCATCAAGGTGATATTTTTCGTGCCGGAGAACAGGAAAGCTGCACAGATGCCAGGCAATACGGAATGGGCGATGGCATCGCCGACTAGTGCTTTTTTCTTCATCAGGGTAAACGAACCCACCACGGCTGCGCTTGCAGAAAGCAGCATCGTGCCCAGTACCACGTACAATACGTTAGTGTCTCGAAATGAAAAAAACTCAATTAGTGTTTCCATGACGGCTGTTATTTATGGGTGCTCCCGAGTGGGGAACGATTGACCTTTGATGATTTCTCCCAATTGAGTGAGGATATTCAGTTTACCGCCATAGGTCTTTTGTAGCATTTCGTCTGTGAATACTTCGGACGTGGGACCAGAGGCTACTAGCCGCATATTGAGCATGATAATCCAGTCGAAATACGCTTTAGCCGATGGGAGGTCATGGTGTACGACGATGACGGTCTTGTTAGCATCGGCCATTTCCTGGAACAAAGCGAAAATAGCCGCTTCAGTTGCGGCATCCACCCCAGCGAATGGTTCGTCCATGACGTAGAGATCGGCCTGCTGGGCTAGTGCCCTGGCTAAGAAAACCCGTTGCTGCTGCCCGCCGGATAACTGGGATATCTGCCGGTTAGCAAACTCAAGCATCCCCACCTTATCCAAACTCGCTTCGGCAATCTGCTTGTCTTTTCGACTTAAGCGACCGATTAGTCCGGATGTTCCATATCGCCCCATCAACGCCACATCGAGCACGGAGACCGGGAAATCCCAATCTACCGACTCCCGCTGGGGTACGTAGCTGACCCGCTGGCGGACGTCATCAAGCTCCTGCCCAAAAAAACGCACATAACCACTGGCAGCGGGGAGCAAGTCCATGATGGATTTCAGCAGGGTGGATTTACCGGCCCCGTTTGGCCCGATGATACCCGCAATACTACCCCGGGGAAGCGTGAAGTCAACGCCCCACAAAACAGGCTTGCGCGAATAGCTGACCGTTAAGTCATGTACCTCTAATATCGGATTATCAACGTGTATTATCATGCTGTTATCAGTTGCTTATCGGGGCCGTAATGCGGCGACGATGGTATTCACATTATGTTTGACCATACCGATGTATGTTCCTCCATCGGTGTCGGGCTGTCCCATGGCATCGGCATAAAGCTGCCCGCCGATTGCTAAAGGGTGTCCGCGGTCGCGGGCGCCAATCATGACGGCACGTAGCGCACGGTCAGATATGGAGGTTTCCACAAATAGGGCGGGGATATCCCGTTCCACTGCGAAATCTACCAAATCCGTAACATCCCGTAGTCCGAACTCCGAGAGGGTGGACATACCTTGCAGGCCGCGGACTTCGATTTGGTAGGCCCGACCGAAGTAGTGGAACGCATCGTGAGCTGTGATGAGGACTCGCCGATGTTTGGGAATCGAACTGATTTCCTGGCGAACCCAATCGTCAAGTAGGCTAAGCGAATCCGCATAAGCTAATGCGTTTTGTACATAATATGCTTGGTTTTTTGGATCTCGCCGGCCTAAGGATTCTGCCGTAGTAAGGGTGGCTTGTCGCCAAAGTGCCACGTCAAACCAAATGTGTGGGTCGGCAATGTTCTGGTGGTAAATGAGGCCAGAGGAAATGCTGTCGCCAACGCTGATGACTGGTTTGAGCGCTGACTGTTGGTGGAGTATGCGGGAAAGTCGACCTTCTAGTTCCAAGCCATTGTATACCATGTAATCCGCGGAAACAATATGCTCCAGGTCGCCCAAGCTCGCTTTATACAAATGTGGGTCGACTCCCGGTTGCATGATGGCCACCACATCAGCTGAATCCCTGACGATGTGTTGAACCATATCGGCAATCATCCCCGTAGTGACGACGATTAATGGGCGTTCACGTGATATAGCCGTAGGTGATTCGCAGGCTGTAATCCAGAGCATGGTCAACCCCAATAGACAGCTAAATACAACTCTTTTCATGACCCGGATATCGTGTTATTATACGACAAAAATAAGAAAATTAGATTAATCTAACATTTTTTGCACGATATTATTAACTTTTTTTGTTTTCCGTTGTTTATCAGGATAGGAGTTCGTGGGTTCCCGTGTTTTTCTATGGATTAGCTTGTCTGATTTCTTGATAATTTAGACTGATTTCGTATTGTATTTTCAGGCAATGGAATCGCAAGTTATTGTGTAAATTTGTAATAATGAAAGTGCACGGGGTAATGTGCATTTGGAATGTTAAACATATTAGAAATAGATACAAAATGAAAGACTTATTAGGATTAAAAACTTCATTGAATGAAGAGATCGAAAACATATTAAACGAGCAAATCAAAGCAGAAGCATATGCTTCTTCATTGTACCTTTCAATGTCGTCTTGGTGCGATGATCAGGGCCTTGATTTCAGTGCTGATTTTTTTGCCAAGCAGTCTGACGAGGAGCGCGAACACATGCTGAAGTTGTTTAAGTACATCAATGACCGCGGCGGCCGTGCGATTTCGCCTGAAGTTGTCAATATCCCGGCCGATTTCGAATCCTTTCGGGCAGTTTTCGAGCAGACTCTGGAGCAGGAAATGTATGTTACACAGCAATTTAACAAAATTGCAGACTTATGCTTTAAGGTAAAGGACTTTGTGACTTTCCAATTTATCCAGTGGTTTTTGGAGGAGCAAGTGGAGGAAGAATACGTGGCTAGGCGTATCCTGGACATGTTTGACGTGATAGGTGAAGAGGGTACAGGTCGCTGGGAAATCGACAAGAATATCCCTAAGGTTTCTTATGCTGAATAAGCAATAACCCATACTTGGATAAATGAAATCGGATTGTTCTAAAATGTGGAGCAGTCCGATTTTTTTTTGCACGAATACGGATTTAGTACTATCTTACGTTTTTATGAATGATGCTCACAAAAATAGTGTAGCCTGAGCAACAGTTGTCCCGGTTTTAAGGGGGGGCTCAGCTTGGCAGTAAACGATTATATATAATTTTAACAAACAAATTGCCTCGACGTTATCCACATAAGATCCTGGTTTTTTGGTTCATTTCCTGTCTGCCCGTCCTTGCCCAGTCACAATATCAACGAAAGGATATCCAAGGTATGGTAATCGACACGGCGGGAGTACCATTGCCAGGTGTTACCGTGCGACTTGCTTCTGTTTTGGATACGGTTTCGACGATAACGGGAGAGAATGGAACCTATCATTTTAAGGATATCGTCAGCCAGGAGTTTCGCCTGACCTTCCGGATGATTGGTTACGAATTGACTGATAGGTATTTCCAGGCGACCAATTCGTCGCCGCAGATGATGCTTTTGCCCGTGATATTGGGTCCCGAACGTGTTTTGATTAAGGAAGTTATCGTGCCAAGGGTTCGGCCCATTGAAATAAGGGGAGACACGGTCCAATATAATTTAGCTGCTTACGATTTCAAAAAGAGTGCGTTACTGGAGGAAGTGCTCAAAGGATTGCCCGGCGTTCGGGTAACACGTGACGGGCGGGTTTATGCCAATGGTCAGGAAGTGCTTAAGGTGCGGGTCGATGGTAAGGTATTCTTTGGGGGCGAGGTGATGGTGGCGACACGTAATCTCCCCGCAGATTTCATCGAAAGTGTCCAGATGATCGACGCCTATAGCGAAATGGACCAACAGACGGGTATTCAAACCGGCGAAACCGAGCGCATCATGAATATCGTGCTCAAAGACGATAGCAAGAAGATACTCTTCGGACAGTTGACTGGTGGCGGTGGTGGCGACGTAGACGTGCGTGGCGCACGGGGAAGGTATATAGGCAGTATAGGGGTCAATAATTTCAACGATGGCCAGGAGTTTTCCTTAGTTAGTTCCATCAATAACACAAATACCAGTTTATTTAGTTATGGGTCGCCCACTGGGGGCGGTATGCGTGAGCGAGGAGGCGGAGATTTGACCGGGCTGATCGATCCGGTCGACGGCGTCAATACCGTCAACTCGATTGGTCTTACGTTTTCCGACCAATTATCCGATCGTATCGACATGTACGGCAAATATACCTTTGTCAACCGTAATAATTCGACCGAGGGAAATTCCCTTCTTCGAAGCGTGTTCGATCAATATACTATTGCTAACGAAGAAGATCGGAAAGCCAAGACAGACGATTACAATCACTTGATTTCATGGGATATGGAGTATCAAATGAATGATCATAATTACCTGAAAGTAAGTCCGAATTTGTCGTTCAATTATTCAAATACGTCAAATAATTCGATCAACACCATCCGGAACCAAGATATTACCAGTATTCAAGAAAATACAGTAATCGGACGGCTTTCATCGCCCTCGTTTGATATGGATCTGCTCTACTCTAAAACATTTGTCAAGCCGGAACGTAAGCTGGTTATAGCTTTGCATGGCGAGTACTTCAAGCAAAATAAGCTGGACGAAATAGGCGATAGTTTCGTGACGATCGACTCTTCGTTCACGCCCCTGCCTAAGGTCGATATTTACGAGCTGGATCAGGAGGTGAAAAATGATAATAATAACCGTGTGGGGCGGATGCGGGCTTCGTTTGTGGAGCCCTTGGATAAGAGCAGCAAGCTGGAAGTCAACTACGAATACAACTATACCTCCATCAGTAGCCGCAGGTATGTGCTGGATATTAATAACGAAGAGCTGATCGACTCTTTGGAAGTGGATTATTCTTATTTCTTCCAAAGTAATCGGATTGGAGTCAATTACCAGGTAGAGCATAGCCCCAAGTTCAAGTATACGCTCGGGTTTGCCTTCCAGCCTTTGTTGTTGAGGGGCTTTACCGACGATCGGGACGTGGTTACCGAACATCGGAATATCAATATGATTCCGAATGCAGGCCTTCGTTATCGTATTTCCAACGAAAGTGAGCTGACGGTAGACTACCTTGGCACGAATAACCAGCCCAATTTTTCCCATATCCAGCCGGTTAGCAACCATAATAATGCCCAGCACATTGTTGTAGGTAACCCGGATTTAAAAGCCGAATTTATCAACCGGATCAACACCCGTTTTCGGAAGACAACGTTTGGGAAGAACCGCTTTTTTGAAGCTAGTATCGCCCTTACCCAGGTTCAGGATAAGATTGTGATGACGCGTATGGCTCTT
>CAZXSL010000004.1:5619-46108 GCA_964643235.1 uncultured Sphingobacteriaceae bacterium
ACCAGCCAGCAAACTAGTTTTACGAATACCCATGGTTATTTTGATGCACGTGGATATTACATGTACAGCAGGGACGTATTTGGTAGGGGTGTGCAACTTAACCTGAACGGATCGGCTGATTACATTAACAACGTTTCATATATCAATTCTGAACGTAATGTAGCTCGAAACTTAATTCTTTCCCAAGCGGCTAACGTACGATTTTCGCTTGAAGATCTGCTGGAAGCCGAGTTGAATACCAGCTATACGGTCAATCGTGCCCAGTATTCTTTGTCATCGATTGGCAATTTGGCTGCCAATACGTTTTTGGTAGGTATGGCGGCGCGCAGCTACCTGTCAGATTATTTTTCGCTCGGTTTCGATATCTCCAAGCGTATCAATACAGGCTATTCGGCCTATATCAATGCAAATCCCACCATCCTGAACGCATATATGGAGTATACCTTCCTGCGAAACCGGATGGCGATGATTCGTTTACAGGGCTTCGACTTGTTTGATCAGAATACCGGCATTACACGGGATGTTTTTGGAAGCGACATCCTCGATATGCGAAATAACCGTTTGTCGCGCTACTTCATGCTGTCACTCAACGTCAGGCTCCAACGCATTCCCAATAATTAATGATGATGAAAGCAATTGTGATAACCCAATTTGGCGGACCGGAAGTGCTGGAAGTACAGGAACGCCCAGTGCCTGATGTGAATCCTGGCCAAATACTGATACAGGTGCATGCGGCAGGTATCAACCGCCCCGATGTTTTCCAGCGTAAGGGGAACTATTCGGCACCACTAGGTGTCGTCGCTGATATCCCTGGGTTGGAGGTCGCCGGGGTAGTGCATGCCGTAGGGGCAGGTGTATCGCGTTGGCAGGTCGGCGACCGCGTTTGCGCGTTGTTGTCAGGTGGCGGTTATGCCCAATACGCCGCCGTGGATGCACGCCATTGCTTGCCGATTCCTGTAGGTGTTTCGTTTGTTGACGCTGCCTGTATCCCAGAAACGGTATTTACCGTATGGCATAACGTATTCCAACGGGGGCAGTTGAAGGCTGGCGAAGGGTTGCTGGTACATGGTGGTAGTGGCGGAATTGGAACAACCGCCATCCAATTGGCTACCCTATTCGGTGCGCAAGTGTATACGACGGCAGGTACCGATGAAAAATGTGAAGCCTGTATCCGGATTGGTGCCCGGCAGTGTATCAATTACCGGGAACTGGATTTCGCTACTGCATTTGCCGGCGAATCCATCCATGTGGTTTTGGATAGTATTGGAGGCGATTATTTTAGTAAAAACATGGATTTGTTGGCACCCGATGGCCGTTTAGTATACATTAATGCCATGGAAGGCGCCAAGGTTTCCCTGAATTTAATAAAGCTGATGCATAAGCGAATCCTTCTGACGGGGAGTACGCTACGTATCCGGGACGACGATTTCAAGGCCATGCTTTGCGATGCAGTCGAAGCGCAGGTCGTGCCGCTGTGGGCCTCCGGGAAGTTTGCACCGGTGGTGTACCGTTCATTTGGCTATGATGAGGCAGTCGAAGCCCACAAGCTGCTCGATTCTGGAGATGTGTTTGGTAAGATCGTATTGAATTTTTGTAACTAATACGTATTAGCAGATATTTTATTGGTTTTTATTTTTAATTTGGTGCCCAATTGCGGATACGTATATCAGCAAGATGGTTTTATCATTTACAAAACACCATGAGACGATTTTTAGTAGCTTTTTTATTTCTTGGATTAATCGGTTTGAAGGCCTCCCATGCTAAGCATGACAAGAATCCGGTCGATTATGTCAACATCCTGATGGGGACACAATCCACGTTTGCCTTGTCAAACGGGAACACGTATCCCGCCATCGCGCTCCCTTGGGGGATGAATTTCTGGTCGCCACAGACAGGTAAGATGGGGGACGGCTGGATGTACAGCTACACGGACAACAAATTAAGGGGATTCAAACAAACCCATCAGCCATCACCGTGGATGAACGATTATGGTCAGTTTTCAATCATGCCGACTGTAGGTGATCCGACATTTGACCAAGACGATCGCGCCAGTTGGTTTTCACATAAGGCCGAAGTCGCTAAGCCGCATTATTACAGTGTTTATTTGGCAGACTACGATGTGACGACAGAGATAACACCAACCGAGCGCGCTGCATTTTTCCGTTTTACTTTTCCCGATACGGAACAAGCCCAAGTGGTTATTGACGCATTTGATCGCGGCTCTTATGTTCAAGTCATTCCCGAAGAAAATAAGATAGTAGGTTATACGACACGAAATAGTGGGGGGGTGCCGGATAATTTCAAGAACTACTTTGTCATTGTTTTTGACCGTCCTTTTGATCAGGTATCCTCGTTTGCGGATTCATTGTTGGTGCAAGATCGTCTGGAAGTGGAGGCAAATCATGTCGGGGCTATCGTTGGTTTCTCGATTGCAAACCGTGGAGATCAGGTAAGTGCCCGCGTTGCGTCGTCTTTTATTAGCCATGAGCAGGCGGAGCGTAATTTGGCCGAAATCGGTAAACGGACATTTGAAGAGGTTAAGCAAGCCGGTGAGGCGCGGTGGAACGAAGAGCTTGGTAAAGTGAAGGTCGAAGGTGGAACTACCGCACAGATGGAAACCTTTTATTCCTGCCTATACCGAACGATTTTATTTCCAAGGATGTTTTATGAATACGATGAGAACGGTGACGTGTACCATTATAGTCCTTACAATGGACAAGTACTACCAGGCTATATGTTTACTGATACCGGTTTTTGGGATACGTTCCGTGCACTCTTTCCGTTCCTGAACTTGGTTTACCCTGAGATGAATGCTAAAATACAGGAAGGATTGGCCAATACGTACAAGGAAGGCGGTTGGTTGCCCGAATGGGCGAGTCCGGGTTATCGGAATATTATGGTGGGCAACAATTCGGCCTCGGTTGTGGCAGATGCGTACCTAAAAGGAATTCGTGGGCAAGACATCGAAGCTCTCTACGAAGGCTTGCTAAAAGGTGCCAATAATGAAGGACCCTTGACGGCGGTAGCTCGTGCTGGTGCCCCGTATTACACCACACTGGGTTATGTGCCTTATGATGTGGGAATCAATGAAAATGCGGCCCGTACCTTGGAATATGCCTATGACGACTTTGCGATCTACCAATTAGCCAAGGCACTCGATAGACCGAAAGAAGAAATTGAGCTATACCGTGATAGAAGCTTGAATTATAGGAATTTATTTGATTCTGAAACTGGGCTGATGCGAGGTAAAAACGAGGACGGTACGTTCCAATCGCCGTTTAGTCCGTTCAAATGGGGAGATGCCTTCACTGAAGGCAACAGTTGGCACTATACTTGGTCTGTCTTTCAAGATGTGGAAGGTTTGGCCCAATTGATGGGTGGGCATGAGAAATTCGTACAGAAATTGGACTCCGTATTTTATTTACCGCCAATTTTTGATGATTCATATTATGGATTCCCTATACATGAGATACGGGAAATGCAGATTGCGAATATGGGACAATATGCCCATGGCAACCAGCCCATCCAACACATGATTTACTTGTATAACTACGGGAAAGCACCGTGGAAAACTCAGTATTGGGTTCGTGAAACCATGAATCGAATGTATTTACCCACGCCCGACGGATATTGCGGGGATGAAGACAACGGACAAACATCGGCATGGTATGTCTTTTCGGCACTTGGCTTTTATCCGGTAACCCCAGCTACCGATGAATACGTAATTGGCGCTCCGCTGTTTAAAAAAGCAACGATCCAATTGGCAAATGGTAACACCATCGAGATTAATGCTCCGGAAAATAGCGATAGCAATCGGTACATCCAAGCTACGCGTGTGAATGGGGCGGACTATACCAAAACGTTCTTGCGCCATAGCGAACTGATCGAAGGGGTTACGTTGGATTTCGATATGGTTGACCAACCGAATAAGAACATCCGGTTGACGACGGACGACTTGCCGTTTTCATTGAGTAACGAACGGTAAGTAAAAAATTTTGACTTGCCAGTAGGAAACTGTATCAAAGGCCAAGATTGAAGTGTTTTTATGACTTCGGCTTTTGATACAGTTTTTTGCTATTCATTCAGTTTGCGGGCTGGGGTCTTCGTTAACACAACTGCGACTACGATCAATAAGACGACACTGATTACGATGTAGCCTAATTCTGGCGATAACCCATCGTTCGTTACGCGGGCAGATTCCACCGCATAGCTTCCAGTCATGCTGAAAACCGTCATGAACATCATTACACTAAAAATATACTTCATCATTACACCCTCACTTTCGTGCCTAATATAATGAATTACAGTTGGAAAACCAAGCAGTCCGGATGTTGTCAGCTGACACGTGTATAACGAAGGTGTTTTTTTTCGGTATCTGCCAAATGTGAAATAATGTGAAACCATTTGGCTAGGTTTGGAAAAAATGGATATATTTATCGCTTGGAAAACTTTTAGTGTTATTAGATTTGAATGAAAAAATACAGTCCGTTTAGTTTCCGATATTTCCTTTTCCTTTTTCTATTCGGTTATGTGGGATTGTCTCACGCCAGACAAGATAGTGTCAGTATCAATACTATTGTTGAGCGCACGCAGGTATTGCTTGAAAATTACCCGATTGAGAAAGTACATGTCCATTTTGATAAACCCTACTACGCTATAGGTGATACACTTTGGTTTAAGACCTATTTGACGAGCAATATGTATAATTATGAGCTCAGCAAGATAGCTTATGTAGAGGTGCTCAACGGCAAGGATTCGTTGATGCAGATCATGCGTATCCCGCTTGAAAACCATACAGGTGAAGGGCATTTGGTACTCGACCCGCAGTGGTATAGCCAGAGTAATTACCGGTTTCGGGCATATACGAAATGGATGGCTAATAGCGATCCCGCCTATTTCTTCAACAAAGTTGTGCCTGTGGGCGATGTGATCAACAGCAGGCTTCACACGAACATCACGTATAATGACCGGAGCGATGGGCAAGGAGCAAAAACGCAAGCCGTGCTCCAGCTGAGCGACAATGCGGGCCGTGCGATAAGTAACGCTCGTCTTAATTGGGAAGTGCAGTCGGGTTTTGAGACCTTGGATAGGGGGAGGGGCGAAACCGACGTGATGGGCAATATTATTATCGATATCAATGGTAAGGATAGGGAGCTTTTGCGCAACGGTCGTCTCCATATTTCGGTCACACCCTCACGAGGAGGCAACATGTTGATAGCCGATTTTCCCATGACATCGGCCGTGTGGGATGCAGACGTCCAATTTTTTCCAGAGGGGGGAGATTTGTTAGCTGGTTTGGCTAAAAAAGTGGCTTTTAAAGCCGTAGCAAGCGATGGCTTAGGTTTACCCGTGCGCGGAAGAGTGCTGGACGGTAACGGTTTGGAAGTGGTCGCATTCCAGGATATCCATTTGGGTATGGGGCATTTTATCCTCTTGCCCCAAGCTGGACAATCGTACACAGCGGAGGTAACGTTTGAAAATAACATGACCCGTTCGTTTGCCCTACCCGCTGTGGTAGACAAAGGAGTCAATTTATCCGTATTGTCGAGTACGGGCGACCAATTACAGCTAGCCATCGTGGCCAACGAAGCCTATTTTGAAGAAAATAGAAACCGCGTACTGTACTTGATTGCCCAAAGCAACGGAGTTTTGTGCTACGGGGCCCAAGCTCCGCTTCGTAATTCGTCTGTTGTGGTCAGCTTGCCGAAAGAACGCTTTCCACTAGGGATTGCCCAACTTACCTTGTTTACTTCGGAGGGTGTGCCCGTTAGCGAGCGACTGGTGTTCGTCGACGCTAAGAAGCCGATTGACATATCCGTGTCTACGGATAAAAATACGTATGCAACCAAAGAGGCGGTCAACTTGGAGTTGACTACGCTCAATAACGGCGAACCCTTTGTTGGCTTATACTCGCTGTCGGTAACGGACGAAAGTAAAGTGCCGTATGAGGAAGATCATGAAACGACAATATTGAGTAATATATTGTTGACTTCGGATTTGACCGGATACGTGGAAAAGCCTAATTACTATTTTAGCGGTAATTTTGAGGAGAAGCGCGAAGCTTTGGATGCTTTGCTTATTACGCAAGGGTACCGTCGCTTTTCGTATGAGGAACTGATTGCCGAGCAATATCCTCAGGTATTTTTCATGCCTGAGAGTGGGATCGACATATCGGGCACTTTGCGGCTCAATACGGGGCATCCGGTCAATAACGGCGGGTTGCTTTTGTCGATACCGGACATGACCTTCAGAAAGGATACGTATACCGATGCACAAGGGCGGTTTATCTTCGAGGATTTGGTGTTTACGGATTCATCCCGAGTAACCATCAATGCGCGGGGTAACGATAATTACCGGAACATGATTATTACGGTAGACCAAAGCCAGTTTCCGGCAATAGATGAGAATATTTACCAAGCGGATGCGCAGCTTAATATCGATAAGGCCATGGCGTCGTATCTAGAAAACAGCCGGAACGAGTACCGGACATCGGTTCTTATCGAAGAGGTCGAGGTCGTTGCACGGTCAACCCCATCGGCTTCCCATCGGGATTACCCCGCGATATCTGGCCTCGGTATGGCAGACCATAGTATCAGTCCCGATAGGCTGAAAGGGTGCAATGTTTTGATGATGTGTCTGCAGACGGCTTTGACCGGTATTACTTATGATGCCCAAAGCCAGCTTTTCTTCATCACGCGCGACTACAATGCTGGTGGTCGAATCCCGGTACAATTTTTCATTAATGGAATGGCGGTTGATGTCCAATCTTTAAATGGCATCATGCCGGGAGAAGTAATTGGCATTGAGATTTTTCTACGTGATGAGTTGGGGATCGTCAGTCGTACACACCAAAATAACGGTGTTGTTTCCATCTATACGAACACGGATCATAAACCAACCGAGCGGATGTCCTTGGCAGAGATTGAAGCGTTGTTGCCCAAGAGTAACGTGGTGGACTTGACCCCCTTGGGATACATCGCTAAACGCTCATTCTACGCACCGAAATACGATACACCGGAACGCCGTGCTGTGAATGATATTCGTACAACTGTATACTGGAATCCCAATATCCAAACAGATGAGGAAGGTAAGGCATCGCTAACGTTCTATAATGCGGACGGTCGGGGTACGTATCGTGTAGTGGTCGAGGGATTTGACGACGATGGGAATGTCGGCAGGGCTGTTTATCGCTATACGGTGCAGTAAAGGTTTCGAACTTGATATGTGTGCGGATGCCACGCTTTGCAAAAAGGGGAAAGCATGGGAAATTCGGAGACTCGGGATACCCTAAGGAAAATTATTCATGTCGACATGGATGCCTTCTATGCGTCTGTGGAGCAACGAGATTTTCCCGAATATAGGGGCAAGCCCTTGGTCGTAGGCGGCCGGCCAAACAGCCGGGGAGTGGTTGCTACGGCCAGCTACGAAGCCCGACAATACGGTATCCGCTCGGCCATGCCCTGTAGCCAAGCATATCGGCTTTGTCCGCACGCGCTTTTCGTACCCCCTCGTTTCGATGTGTATAAGGAAGTTTCCCGGCAGATTCGACAAATATTCAGTCGGTACACCGATATTGTGGAGCCTTTATCGTTGGACGAGGCTTTCTTAGATGTAACCGAGGATAAGCAGGAAATCGGATCAGCGATGGAGATTGCCAAGCAAATTAAGGATGCCATCCGCGAAGAACTCGGTCTTACGGCATCTGCCGGTGTGTCGGTAAATAAATTCGTTGCCAAGATTGCTAGTGATATGGACAAGCCCGATGGGCTGACGTTTATCGGGCCTTCCAAAATCGAAGCCTTTATGGAAACCCTGCCGGTGGATAAATTCTTCGGGGTGGGTAAAGTAACCGCCGCGAAGATGAAACAACTACAATTGCATACCGGAGCCGACCTCAAGCGCTTGACGGAAGTGGACCTCGTGCGACTTTTTGGTAAGAGCGGCCGTTTTTTCTACCGCGTAGTCCGGGGTGTTGACAATCGTCCCGTGCAATCCCACCGTGTCATCAAGTCGCAGGCCGTGGAAGATACGTTCTCGACTGATTTGTTTGCGTTTGGCGATATGATTGTAGAATTGGACCGTATTGCGGAAAAACTCTGGAAACGGATGACACTACGCCAGTTGACGCCTAAAACGCTAACCTTGAAGATTAAATACACCGACTTTTCGCAAAAGACACGTAGCCTGTCCCAAGCTGAGGGGTATCCGGACGAAGAGAGCATACGGGATACAGGGAGACACTTGCTAAGGCAAGCCGTGCAGGACGAGGAGCGTGGTGTGCGTTTGCTGGGGCTGTCGGTCAGTAACTTCATGCAGCCAGAACCGGGGGGCGGCCAATTGACCCTTTTTGAAGATTGATAGCTACTTGGAAACCAACGTCATTTCGTATAACCCCAAACTTTAGCCCAATAATTTGTCTTGACCTGTTGCACGTGGAAACCATGCCTTTTATAAAACCGATAAACCAATTGGGAGGTCCGGACGGTTATCTCCCGGATATTTTTCAATGGACTGCAGCCGGTGGATGCGGTAATTGAGCAAATGCGAGCCGATTGCACGTCTCTAGTAATCCGGATGCAGAATGTCCCAACTGATTTTCCCTGTTTTGCCACGGTTTGCATAATTGATGCCGCCACAGCCGATAACCAAACCGTTGGTTTCCACGATGTAGTAATCTTCCCGTTCCTCGTTCAGGTAATACACTAAATCGACTTCTTCTTCCGCCGCAAAATATCTCGGAGTATTTATTCGAATGAGGTTTAGAACCTGCTCCTTGTGAGTTGGGCTATAATCCCGTATCTGGATGTTGTCGAGCATGAGCTGGCGATTCGAATAGCCGAGCGTGGACTAATAAACCAACTCATAAGCCGCTACTTCGTTTTTTAAGAATGTGGGCACGATGACTAGATTTTTGCCCTTGACAAATCCGATGTCCGCAGTATTCGAGCCATCTTCTCGAGTGTCAAGCACGGTTGTAGTTTCTGACCCGCGGATAAAGAAAATCTCCCCATGCCAGCGGCTGGCAACGAATGTACTATCGTTCAGAATCACTAATCCGTCACCGCCTGTTATTTCAGGGTAAAGGTTTTCGGCCACGTAATTGCCGTCCTTACTGAATTTTTTTAGTCCTTCGCCATCCAATGCATATAGATAACCATCGTGGCATTCCACTCCGTTAACATTGGGACTGTTCTCTACTACGATTTTGTATTCCCCTGTAGGTGTGAAAGCGTAAATCGTACCTGCCTGCATATCCGACACATAAACTTGGTTGCCGTCTGTTGCTGCGTCATTCAGGAAACGTGATCCTTCTACCGCGATAGTGTTCTCGATACTACCCGTTGTAATGTCAATGATTTTAAGCTCATCGATATCAGTCACGTATAGCTTTCCGTTAAGTAAGGTCATGCCCTTTGGTGCATGCAATCCCTTCGAAATCCATTTTAATTCCGCAACGGTACCATCAGTTTGAACAATGCTGATAAAACCGTCATTGTCCTTGGCACTTGCGTCGGTATTGCCGCTGGTAACATAGATACGGTCGTTTGCTTCATCATACAACGCGGACTCCGAACCAGTAAAGATAGAGTCTGATTTCCAGGCTAAATTCAGTGATGGCTCAATAGCAGTCGCTTCGTTCTCGGATTGGCTAGTGGGGTTGCTACAGGCCGCTACGGCAATTAGGGCAACTACAGGTAGGGTTAGTTTCTGCATTGTTGGGTGTCTTATTGGTAAGTAAAGAAGTGAATTTAAAGTTGCTTGCGAAGGCGCGCTACTGGGATGTTCATAGCTTCCCGGTATTTGGCCACGGTACGCCGAGCGATGGTGTATCCCTTTTCCTTCAGAATTTCCGTTAGTTTCTCGTCGGCCAAGGGCTTGCGTTTGTCCTCGTTGGCGATACATTCTTCCAGTATCTTCTTGACTTCTTTGTTGGACACCTCCTCGCCACTATCCGTTTGGATAGCCTCAGAGAAGAATGATTTAAGTAAAAAAGTCCCGAACTCGGTCTGTACGTATTTAGAATTGGCCACCCGAGATACCGTAGAAATATCCATGTCGATTCGGTCGGCTATATCCTTTAGTATCATGGGTTTTAGCATGCGCTCGTCGCCTGTTAGGAAATACTCATATTGGTAGTTCATGATAGCATTCATGGTTTTTAATAAGGTTTGTTGCCTTTGTTTAATGGCATCAATAAACCACTTGGCCGAATCGAGCTTTTGTTTGACAAATTGTACTGCTTCCTTGATTTTTTTGTCTTTTTGCGCTGTTTTGTCATAATGATCGAACATTTCCTGATAGGAGCGACTGACGCGAAGTTCGGGGGCATTGCGCGAATTGAGTGTCAGGTGCAAGACACCGTCGTTGTTGGTAATATGGAAATCGGGGATGATGTGGAGTTGTTTGCCTACTGCACCACTACCGGCATCTCCTGGTTTGGGGTTGAGTTTCAGAATTTCGGCGACGATATCCCGCAGCTCATCCGAATTGATACCCAATGCACGTTCCAACTTATCGTAGTGTTTCTTCGTGAACTCGTCTAGGTAATTTTCAACGATTTCTATGGCTTTTAGCACGACGGGATTGTCCGTATCTTTCTTACGTAGTTGGATAAGCAGACATTCCTGCAGGTCGCGGGCACCAACGCCCGAAGGGTCGAAACCCTGTACGATCTTCAGTATTTCCTCAACTTCGCTTTCTTCTGCCATTACATTTTGGGAGAAAGCCAAATCGTCAATAAGGGATGAAATGGGCCTGCGAAGGTATCCGTCGTCGTCCAAACTGCCAATGATCTGATGGCCAATTAAGAAGTCCTTATCAGACAAGGGCAATAGATCCAATTGCTGTTGCAAGTTTTCGAAAAACGAATTCTGTACAGCGATGGGGATTTCCTTTCGGTCTTCTTCGTCGTCGCTGCTGTAGTTACCCGAACTACCGTAGTCGCTGATGTCATCACTTTGTAGGTAGTCGTCGATATTGAACTCTTCCAATTCGCCAGATTGTTCGGCATCGCCGATGGGCTCGTCATCCGGATCTCGATCAGGGTATTCCTCTTTGGGATCAGACATATTGGTCAGGCTGATGTCCTCTAGGGCAGGATTTTCTTCCAATTCTTCCTTGATACGGGTATCCAGGGAAACAGTTGGCACCTGCAGCAACTTGATGAATTGTATTTGTTGCGGCGATAATTTTTGTAAAAGCTTCTGTTGTAATGTCTGTTTGAGCATAATCGATTCCCTATGCAAACATACGAAAATTACCGATCTCAAACGCCTTTATTGCATATCTTTTTGGGATAACAGTAGGCGGTGCCTCTAGAATTGCAGCGTTGGAAAATGCAGCAAACCAAATTGGTTACTGTTTTGAAGGAAAGCAGCGGAGATAGTTGCTAGCGCTATACGGCGAAACTTTCGCCGCAGGCACATGTGCGGCTCGCATTTGGGTTGTGGAATTCAAAACCTTTGCCAGTCAATCCATCGGAATAGTCGAGCTCTGTGCCTGCCAAATAAAGGTATGATTTGATGTCAAGGCAAATCTTGATGCCTTTGTCTTCAACGAACTGATCGCCTTTCTGCTGCACATTGTCAAATTTAAGCCGATAGCTCAATCCGGAGCAGCCACCGCTCTCAACAGCTACCCGTACGAAATAGGAGTCGTCGTGGTTTTCCTTCGCCATGATTTCCTGTATCCTCGTTTTCGCTTTGTCCGTAATCGTTACCATTGTTGTTCGTTGTGATTATCCAATCACAAATATCGGTAAATATTCCGCTTCTTGCAATAGCCATGCGTTTGGCGTATGTCATATTACATTCGTAGCTCCACAAATGTATTGGCCGATGTTAATCCAGCAATCCGGCTTGGAAGAGTTGCCACACGGGTGATTTCTGTCGCAAGGTGTTGATGGCTTCGGTAATTTGTTTGCAGGCAGTCATAATTTCATCCGAGGTGGTATACCTGCTCAAGCTAAATCGCAGTGAAGCGTGAGCTTCCTCGGGCTTAAGTCCCATGGCTAGTAAGACATGAGACGGTTCCCGGTCGCCACTGACGCAAGCCGAGCCGGAAGCGATGGCAAGGTGGGGCAGGGCTACCATGATCTCCTGTGCCCGGAGGTGCCGGAATGTGATGTTGCTGATATTGGGGAGCCTGGATGTGATATTTCCGTTGGTCTGGGTCTCTGCAATTACGCTCAGCCCATGCTCGAGTTGATTGCGGAGTGCGTTCATGTAGGCGTGATGTTTTCCTAAGGCATCTCTAGCAATTACAGCCGCAGCACCCATGCCTACAATGGCCGGCACGTTCAATGTGCCGGCCCGTAGGTTTTGCTCCTGGCTCCCGCCATGCAATAATGCGCCGGTTTGTATGGGTTTGCGCTTTCGGCGGGTGTATAGTGCGCCTACGCCTTTTGGACCGTGGAATTTGTGTGCGCTGAGGCAAAGCATGTCAATGGGGGTTTGGGTTACATCGACTTCAACTTTTCCAAGGGCTTGCGTGGCATCACAAAAAAAAAGAATGTCGTTTTTGGTTGCAATCCGCGCAATTTCCCCAACCGGATGGAGGACCCCCGTTTCATTATTGGCATACATCATCGCAATGAGAACGGTGTCAGGCCGTATGGCGGCGTCGAGAGCGGCCAATGAAACGGATCCGTCCGGGTTGACTGGTAAATACGTAACTTCCGCTCCTTGCTTTTCCAAATATTTACAGGTGTCTAATACAGCTTTGTGCTCCGTTTGGCAGGTAAGGATGTGTTTTCCCTTGGATTGGTAGTGTCTGTAAATACCTTTTAGTGCCATGTTGATCGCTTCGGTTGCTCCGGATGTAAATGTAATTTCCTTTGGGGAAGCCCCGATTAGCGTAGCGAGCTGTTTCCTCGCACGTTCAACACCTTCGGCCGCTATCCTTCCTACGCGGTGGGTTGTACTGGAAGCGTTGGCAAACCTATCGGTTAGGTACGGCATCATGGCCTCCAATACTTGCGGGTCTAGCGGGGTCGTTGCAGCGTTATCGAGATAAATCAGTTCATCCATGAAGCTAAAATAGTGTTTTTGTTTGTTTCATAAAGAAGAACACGCCATTTCTTGGTCTTTGACGTGGAGCACGGATTGGCATAATTGACATACTTGCAATCTTTCGATGCGTACTCGCGAATTTTTCCTTAATATTGGGTTCCAAAAAAACGAGATGATAGCATTTGCAAACGCAAAAATCAATATTGGACTGCAAGTCCTGAGGCGGCGGGCTGACGGCTACCACGATTTGGAAACCGTTTTTTACCCCTTAGGTATCCACGATGTAATCGAGGTAATTGAGAGTAATGAAACCAAGTTCCATACCACGGGGATGAGTATACCCCATGCGGGACAGGATAATCTTTGTCTGCAAGCCTACGATCTCATCAAGGCGAGGATGGACATCCCCCCGGTGGATATTTATTTGCACAAGGTTATTCCGGTTGGAGCGGGTTTAGGTGGCGGTTCGTCGGATGCTGCGGCCGTTCTTCGTTTGTTGAATAGTCTGTTTGCTTTAGGCTTGACGGATACGGACTTGCTGGAGATGGCCGGCCAGTTGGGCGCGGATTGCCCGTTTTTTATTCGGAACAAACCGGTGTTTGCAACGGGAACCGGAAATGTATTTAAGCGGATAGATATCAACCTTTCGCGGTATTACCTGGTTTTAATCAAACCAGATGTACACATCGACACAGGTGAGGCCTACGGCAGTGTAATCCCAAATGATGAGGGAAATGATCTTGCAACGGCAATCCACATGCCGGTATCGGAATGGAAGAAAAATATCAAGAATGATTTTGAACCGGGGATTTTCGAACAGTATCCTGTAATAGGCCAAATCAAATCTCAATTGTACCAGGCAGGTGCGCTGTATGCAGCTATGAGTGGGAGTGGTTCGTCTGTTTTCGGTATTTTTGAGAAGAAGACTCGCTTGGACGAAACTTTCCAGGACGATCAGGTGTTTTATGTAGACCGCGTATGATAACTCTCGAATCGGAAATAAAAAAGTATGGAAACCATGCCGATAAAACCGGGTGGTCGTATGTGGAAATTCCATTGGATATAGCTGATCGGCTTAAGCCAGGCAATGCCAGGAGTTTTCGTGTACGGGGTAGGCTGGACGACACCGTTGTGGAAGGCGTGGCGTTAATCCCCGTTGGCGGAGGGGAATTCATATTGCCGGTTAATCAAACCATGAGGCGGCAATTGGGCAAATCGGCCGGAGATGGTTTGGTCTTGTCGCTTGAAGAAGATACCACCTTCAAGGTTGATATGCCTCCAGAGATGGAAGTGGCACTTCAACATTATGGCGAAGGGTTATATGACCGTTTTATGGAGTTAGCTCCTTCGCACCGAAGCTATTTTATCAAGTATTTTAACGAAGCCAAGACTGAAGCCACACAGACCAAGCGTTTGCTTATGTTGGTTGAAGCGATGGAATTAAAACTGGATTTTGGGGCGATGATCAGACTTTCGCAATCGCGAAAGAAGGAAGAAAGAAATCGATAGATGGTTTATCCGTATAATATGGTCGTCCTTTGGCTGTGCATGCTAGTCCTGCCGGTATGGACGGCTTGTGGGCAGCCCGAGGGAACGGCAGTCGAAAAAACACAACGAATGAAACGATTGGAAGTTGGGGATACGATACCCGCATTTTCGCTGATAGACCACGATGGAAATGTGTTTGATAGCAAGGATTATGTAGGCAAGCACGTTTTGGTCGTCTACTTTTATCCGAAGGATGATTCGCCTGGATGTACCAAGCAGGCGTGTGCCATACGAGATCAGTACGAATCGTTTACCGATGCCAACGCCCTGGTTGTCGGCATCAATTCAGGTAGTATGGAGAGTCACAAAGCCTTCAGGCAAAAACATAACCTACCGTTTACGCTTCTAAGCGATCCTGGTGATGCGGTGCTAAAGGCGTTCGGCGTTCGGAATTTTATGTTCCTTACCGGTAGGGAAACCTTCGTTGTCGGTCTCGATGGTAAGATAGCATTTACCTTCAAAGGGATGTTTAAGGATACGGAACACGTGGAAGGGGTATTGGCGTTTTTGAGGGGTAGTTCTGGAGACCGATGATGAGTGCTTTGCTTTGAAAGCAATTAAATGGAGGGTTAATTTAGGTGAAAATTTGTTTGCACAAGCCTTTAAATGGCCAGCCAGTTTAGTAGGCGGCTGGCAGTCGGGCCATAACTTATTTGCACGGCAGAAGCCCATAAAAATTTGGACATCCGCGGAACCGGCAGGCAAAAATGGGGCTGGGGGGATCGCCACAGGTATACGACAACCGGCCACAGCTAAATAGACAAGCCTTAATTTTAGTCCAATTTTTTGTCAAGAAAAAGTCGGTCGGCCAGCCGCCGAAAGATAGAATAAATTACCCCTCTATTTTTTATCCCCAATAAAAAAACACAGCTCCTAAGCGATACACTTCCAAAAAAAGCGGGTCATAAATTTGCAAGAACCAAATCATTAATGCAATTTTGTTGCGATTATTGTTAATGGTGATGAAGTTTTCATAGAGTCTGTCATCCGTGTTTTAGTTCTATTTCTTGGGTCTATTCATTATCATGCGTTTAAGTTGGAGAAGGGCGATAACCTGTATTGTGTTTGGAATGGGTTTTACGTTTCTTGTTTTTGGCCAAGAAGCAGATCTTGACCGTGGTTCCGCATCAAACAGGTCTTCGGAGCAATTAGCGGATACTACCCGTGTATTGGAAGAAGTGTTGGTGTTGGACAACCATGTAAGGAGGCGCAAGCAGGAAGAATCTCTTCACGTCGAGATTATCAGTAAGGACTATATCCAGCGCCATTTGGGCGGCAGTTTGATGCACACGCTCGAACGGCTTCCCGGTGTCCAGATGATTGGAATCGGCGCAGGGCAGTCCAAGCCTTTGGTAAGGGGGCTGGGGTTCAACCGGATTGTGGTGGTCGACAAAGGGATTAAGCACGAAGGGCAGCAGTGGGGGAGCGATCATGGTTTGGAACTTGATCAGTTTGCAGCGGGTGAAGTAGAAATTGTGAAGGGAGCGGCTTCGTTTGTATATGGATCGGATGCGATTGGTGGTGCCATCGACGTGAAGCCCGAAGTGCCCCCAGCACGGAATACAATCGCAGGGTCGGTGGATTTGATTGGCCGATCGAATAATGGGCTCTATGGCGGATCAGTACGCCTCGGTGCCCGTGGCGATAAGTGGTTTGTTGATTCCCGTGCTACGCATCTTCAATTTGCCGATTACCGCGTACCTGCCGACACCGTTTATGTGTACGATTACGCTGTTCAGTTACATGAGGGGCGCTTGCGGAATACAGCAGGGCGGGAGACCAACCTACATGCGTCAGCCGGTTACCTTGGAGAGGGGGTCAATTCGATTTTATATCTGAGCAATAATCGAAGTGTCGGGGGATTCTTTGCCAATGCGCATGGGCTTGAACCTCGCCATGTGGATACCGACACCCACGATAAGTCGGCGAGGGATATACTCATGCCCCGACAACAGGTTAACCATTTCAAGGTTATCAGCCGCAACGCTATGCATCTCGGCGAACACCACTTGGAAGCCGAGTTGGGTTTCCAACGTAATTATAGGCAGGAGTACAGCGCGTATGTCAACCATGGCTACATGCCTCCGGTATTTCCTACTGATTTGGGTGTTTCCCACGATTTGGAGCGCCAATTCGACAAATATGTTTACAACTTACGAATCACGGATTACTGGAAGGTTGGGAACCATGATGTGACCTTCGGGATAAGTGGCGAATACCAAAACAACGCAATCGATGGTTGGACTTTCTTGGTTCCTGCCTTTACCCAAGCGAATGCCGGCACGTTCGTTTACGATCGGTACCGGGTTCATGACCGGTTGCTGCTTCATGGGGCTTTGCGGTACGATTACGGACGTCTGCGTACTACGGAATACAGGGACTGGTTTCCGTCGCAGCCTAACGATGGGGATGAATGGGAACAATTGGTTCGGGCTGAAAGCATGGAGCGCGTCTTTGGCAGTTTTGTGTGGTCGGTAGGAGCCAACTACAATCCTTCCGATCGGTGGTCGTTTAAGACTAATGTAGGTAAAAGTTTCCGGATGCCGTTAGCCAAGGAATTGGCGGCAAATGGAGTCAACTACCATTACTTTAGTTATGAACAGGGGAATCCCGATTTGCGAGCGGAGCAATCTTACCAAATAGATTTGACCGCCGCTTGGCAAGGGGGCAATTGGGAGGTGCAAGTGAGTCCGTTCTATAATTATTTTCCAAATTATATATACCTGAATCCGACGGCTTCTTTCGACCATTTTTACGGTGCCGGTAACCAAGTGTTTCGATACGAGGAAAGTGAAGTAATGCGGTACGGGAGCGAGTTTCATGTGGCCTATCGTGTCCGTCCGTCGGTGCGTGTAGAGGCCACAGGAGAATACGTACATGCGATTCAACTTTCGGGTGCCAAACGTGGATTTCCCTTGCCGTTTTCGCCACCATCATCCATGCTGGCCACGGTTACTTGGAGTCCCCAAGTACCCGGTTTGGTCGGTCGGCCGTATTTCTCGGTAGACTATCGCTTAGTAGGTAGGCAGGATCGGATCGTACCGCCAGAGCGTAAGACGAACGGATATGGAGTCGCTTCCTTGCAGGCGGGTTTATCCATGTTCTGGTTGGGTAGCCCAATACACCTTCGCTTACAAATCCAAAATATCTTTGATACCAAATACATGAGCCATACAAGCTTTTATAGGCTTATTGAATTGCCCGAGATGGGGCGAAACATCGTGTTGTCATTGCGTGTTCCGTTCCAAAAAAGCTTAGATTAGCGTAATTTAATTTTCCTTACCTTCGCCTTTCGATTAACACATTTGTTTTGTTGAAAGTCGCCTATCACCCCATATTCAAGCATCCGTTGCCTAAAGGCCATCGGTTTCCGATGGAGAAATACGAGTTGATCCCTGCCCAGTTGCGGCATGAGGGTGTGCTGGAAGACGAGCATTTTTTTGAGCCCGACCCGATCGGTTTTGATGTCATCACACTTGCTCATGACGCTGGTTATTGCCGCGATTTGCTATCCGTTTCCCTGGATGCGCGGATGGTGAGGCGAATTGGCTTTCCGTTGTCGCCACAGTTGGTGGAACGGGAGTTGCGGATTGTACAGGGGACGATTACCGGAAGCCAGGAGGCTTTAGAAACCCAGGTTGCCTTCAATGTCGCTGGGGGCACGCACCATGCTGGGAGTAATTGGGGAGAAGGTTTCTGTTTGCTCAACGATCAAGCTGTGGCTGCGGCCTACCTACTCGAACGGGGGCTACGTGAGCGTATACTTATTTTCGACCTCGATGTACACCAAGGCAATGGTACGGCAGAGATTTTTGCAGATGAACCTCGGGTGTTTACCTTTTCGATGCATGCCCTCCATAATTTCCCTTTCCGTAAGGAAAATTCGGATAGGGATGTAGGGTTACAAGCAGGTATCGGCGATGCCGAATACCTTGAGATTTTAGATCGGGAGTTAAACGATGTGTTCCATGCTTTTCGTCCGGATTTCGTATTTTACCAAGCCGGTGTGGATATACTGGCGACCGACAAGCTCGGTAAATTGGGGTTGACACCCTGGGGTTGCCGTCAGCGCGACGATAAGGTGTTTGCAATGTGCAAAATGCATGGTGTACCCGTACAAGTCAGCATGGGGGGCGGATACTCCCCGTTGGTGCGGCATATTGTGGACGCCCATTGCCAGACGTTCAAGGCAGCTGTATCGGCTTTTTTTTGACATTAAGACACATATACTGATTATGCTATATTATACCGAAACTTCATTCGAACGCCTTTCTATCCACCGGGTGGGTAATAAGCTGCAAGACGAATTTTACGTGCTTTCCGAACAACCCGTTGAATTACAGGACGAGGTACTCCCGTCACTGCTCATGCATTATTTTCTGACGCCATTTGGAAAATTGGATGAGGTATATCGTTTTTTTCACCCGAACGACAGCCTTGATCTCAACGAAACCTATTATTTTGCCAAAGCTTTTTTTCAAGGCGATTTGGGCTTCCATGAAATGAGTACACAGGTTTGCAAACACCTGTACGAGTCGTCGAACCATCCCAAGATTAAGGCTGGCGAAATCTATGTCGTGCACCTGAAAGCCGTCCAGTTAGAAGGAGAAGAGCATGAAGCGATCGGTATCTTTAAGTCCGAAAATAAGGAGACATACTTGAAGGTCTATCCCGAGCAAGGTAAGTTTAACCTCGATTATGAGCAGGAGGCCATTAATATCAACAAACTAGACAAAGGCTGTCTCATCCTGAATACGGAGACTGAAGAAGGGTTTAAGGTTCTTGTGGTAGATCAAACCAACCGCCAGCAGGAGGCGGTGTATTGGAAAGATGAGTTTCTACAATTACGACTACGCAATGATGAGTTTACCCAGACGGGGAATTTCCTCAAGGTATACAAGGGTTTTGTCAATGAGAAGTTGGATGAAGCCTTTGAAATTGAGCGAGCCGACAAGTTCGATTTACTCAACCGATCAATGGCTTATTTTAAGGAGAAGGACACTTTTGTCAAAGCAGAATTTGAGGAAGAGGTACTTGGCAACCCCGAGGCCATCGGTTTATTTAACGACTATCGTCAGCAATTTGAAACGGATACGGATATGGGTTTTGACGAGCGTTTCGACATTTCGGAAAAAGCGGTTAAGAAAGTAAAGTCGACCTACAAAAGCGTGCTCAAACTTGATAAGAATTTCCACATATACGTACATGGCAAGCGGGAATATATCGAGAAGGGCTACGACGAAGAAAAGGGATTGAACTACTACAAGGTTTATTTCGAACATGAACATTAGCCGAACACGAGGTCAGAATCCATGGAGTGGGCGATCGTCGTTGATAGTGCATTTCGTTGTGCTGGTCGTGTTGGTCGTTGCATTGTTGTTTTTGGCATGGTTCAAGCGTTCGCCCGATCGCGTCGAGGCCGTATTCAGCCAAGGTTTTTTTCCGGTGTTGGGCAAGGTTCAGCAAGTACTGTTGGGTTGGGTGCCTTTCAGCGTGGGCGATATGTTTTATGCTGCCGTAGTTGCGTGTGGTGGGGTTTTGTTGATCCGCATGGTACGTTATCTTCTTCGTAGGGAATGGGGACAAGTATTACCGTATGCCCTTCGCATAACCAACTTAAGCCTCTTGCTTTATGTGGTTTTCTACGTGTTTTGGGGGTTGAGCTATTTTCGTGTGCCTTTGGAGCGGCAGCTGGGACTTGAAACCATCCAGCCCGGTATCTCGGATTTGATCGAAGTGGCTTATACCTGCGTCGATTCCGTCAACGCGTTGCGGGAACAGTGGGGAGATGGTTTGCCTGCCAAAAGCAATAAAGAGATTTATGCCGAATCGTCGCGTCTGCTTCGAGATGACACCAAACTGCCGACAACTTTACTTGTCTACAAACCCAAAGTAAAAAGTCCTTTGGTCAATACTTTTGGTAATTACATGGGCGTGTCAGGTTATTTCAATCCGTATACTCACGAAGCACATGTGAACAGCAGCATGCCGGTGTGGGCGCGGCCGTTCACGGCATGTCACGAACTAGCCCACCAGGCGGGAATTGGTTTTGAGGATGAGGCCAATTACATCGGCTTTGTTTTGGCGCATCAAAGTGATGACGATTTCTTTCGCTATTCCGCTTACTACACGGTACTGTGGATGGTACTGGGCGATTTGTATCGTTATGATCGTACTTTGTACCAAGAGCTGTTCGAACAGATTTCGCCACGGGTAATTGAGGATGTAAGGGCACACCAAGCTTATTGGGAACATTATCTCGGGCTGTTCAACACGGTAACCCAAGCGTTTTACGGCCAGTACCTCAAAGCCAACAATCAACCTGAAGGTCTGCAGCGCTACGATCGCATGGTCAGGCTGTTGGTAGCAGCACACATACGTGATGGAGGGTGTGGGTAAGTGGTAGCACTTCACGCTTTGTGTGTTAAATCTGTGCTTTCCTATAATAGCATCGGTTTCTTCTGCGCTTTTTTGAATATTTCGTTTTTTAGCTTATCATGCACCAATGATTGGATCATCAGTACAGCATTGTTTTTAATATGGAGAGGCGACACGATTTTACCCAGGGAAGTATTTGGCGGCAGATGCTTTTCTTCTCTGGGCCTATTTTGCTGACAAATTTGCTTCAAACCTCCTACCAGTTTATTGACAGCTTATGGGTCGGTAACTTGCTTGGTTCGACAGCCCTGGGAGCCATAGGCGTATCGGGTACGATCCTTTTTACCGTTCTCGCTTTTATTATCGGATTGAATAATGCCGCGCTGACTATTTTATCCCAGCAGAAGGGGATAGGTGGAGATGAAGGTATTAAAACATACCTCAATGCATTTGTCGTACTCATGACCTCCATTGCCCTCGTCTTGGGGATATTGGGATATGTCTTTGCCGAGCGACTATTGAATTTGCTAGGCACGCCGGAGAATATGCTTGCCGATGCCAAGGCTTATCTGCAAATCACTTTCCTAGGTATCCTGTTTTTATTTGGATATAACTTCATCAGTACAGTTATGCGGGCGCTCGGTGATAGCAGGACCCCCTTGCGCTTCGTGACGGTTGCGGTAATTGCCAATATCGTGCTTGATCCACTATTCATTTCGGTTTTCGGTTGGGGTATCGCCGGTGCGGGTTTTGCGACGGTTGTTTCCCAAGGTTTGGCTTTTATATATGGTCTTGTCTATTTGAAACGCAATAAACTGGCCCCCTTTACCAGGCCTACATGGCCTGCTTGGAAAGAAATTAGGCTAATACTGAATCTCGGTATTCCTTCTGGCTTACAGATGGCGGTTATCTCCGCCGGTTCGGCAGCGATTATGAGCGTAGTAACCGCATTTGGTGGTGGTGTTGTGGCCGGTTTTAGCGCCGCGCAACGTTTGGATAACATCATCATGCTCCCAGCACATGCATTGGGTACAACCGTAACCAGCATGGCAGGGCAAAATATCGGGATAAAAAACTGGCAGCGAGTTGAAAAAATCGCAACGTATGGTGTGCTGTATAACTTTTTGATTATGATGGTAATCGGAGGGATTATTGTTCTGTTTGCAGAGTGGGGGATCAAGTTGTTTATCCGCGATGAAGAAGCGGTGGAATTCGGGAAGCGATACCTGCGAATCATCGCACTTTGTTATCCGTTTCTCGGGATAAACTTCATTTTGAATGGGGTGGTTCGGGCTTCAGGTGCCATGTACCAGGTCCTTATCTTGAATTTTCTGTCGTTCTGGGTGTTGCGTTATCCGCTTACTTGGTTGTTTTCAGGGTACATAGGCTCCACCGGTATCGCGGTGGGGATGGGTACAAGCTTCATTATCAGTAGCGTCTTCGCTTTCCTTTACTACCGCTACGGGAAGTTTAGGGAAAAGGACTTGTTCCAATAGCAAAAACAAGTAGTCTAAGAGATGATGGATTGGGGTCGATAAGGCCACCTGCATTCGTCGAGGCAGCGACCAGATAGGCGAGGTCGAGGAATTCTTTCGCCGAATACGGTCGTCAAACAATATTTGTTATTTTTGTGGCATGAACTTCTCGTCCAAGTTATTGGAACAAGCCGTAGCCGAATTTGGCCGTCTGCCCGGAGTGGGACAAAAAACTGCCCTGAGGTTGGTATTGCACATGCTCAAGCAGCCCGAGACGGACGTATCTCGTTTTGCGGATGCTTTAACGCGCCTTAAATCGGAAATCAAGTATTGCAAGACTTGCCACAACATTTCCGATCGAGACGTATGTGAAATTTGTGCATCGTCTAAACGTGACGCTGGAATTGTTTGCGTTGTGGAAGATATGCGCGATGTGATGGCCATTGAGAATACCAACCAGTATAACGGTGTTTACCATGTGTTGGGCGGACTTATATCACCGATGGATGGAGTCGGCCCTTCGGATTTAACAATCGAAAGCCTTATCGAACGCCTCCAAGGGCAAGGAGCAACGGAAGTTATCCTCGCCTTGAGTGCTACGATGGAGGGCGATACCACCATATTTTACCTGTATAAGAAATTGAGGCATTTCGGGATTCCGATTACCACTATCGCCCGGGGTATTGCGTTTGGGGGCGAACTGGAGTATGTCGATGAGGTTACACTCGGCCGTTCCATCGCCACGCGTGTGCCCTATGAGCGTAATATTGCCTAGAACCAACAGATTCCGTTACGAGAAAAAAATAGCATTGAAGGATTTTCAGAATAAAACCGTCGTGATTACCGGAGCCTCATCAGGCATCGGTTTAGCTTGTGCCGAAGCTTTCGCCCGCCAAGGCGCCAATCTGGTAATCGGAGCAAGGCGTTATGTCGATTTGTGCACCCAAGCACAGGACTTGGAGAAGCAGCACGGGGTCCGGGTGTTGGCCGTTCAATGTGATGTAAGCGTGGAGTCGGATTGCGAGCAACTGATTGGTCAGGCCATGGCTACTTTTGGGCAAATCGATGTCTTGGTCAACAATGCTGGCATCAGCATGAGGGCTTTGTTTGCCGATGCGGATATCGACGTCCTAAAACGTTTGATGGACGTTAATTTTTGGGGTGCGGTGTATTGTACAAAATATGCTTTACCCCACGTGTTGCAGGTCGGCGGATCAATCGTTGCTGTTTCGTCGATTGCCGGATATCGAGGTTTGCCGGGCCGTACGGGGTACTCGGCGTCCAAGTTCGCCATGAATGGCTTTACAGAATCACTTCGGGTAGAGAACCTTAAGACCGGACTGCACGTGATGCTGGCCTGTCCGGGATTTACAGCTTCCAATATCCGTGAAACCGCCTTGAACAAAGATGGCAATCAACAAGGAGAGAGCAGCATGAACGAGCAAACCATGATGTCGGCCGAGGAAGTGGCCAGCCGTATTGTGGATGGGGTTCGGAAAAGAAAACGGACACTCATTATGACCCGGCAAGGGAAACTAGCAGTTTTGATGAACAAGTTATTCCCGTCTTGGGTAGACAAGCAGGTGTTCAGTTTGTTTGCCAAAGAGAAAAACCCGTTAATACGTTAATATTTAGTGCTTAGTTATTCCTTTGCTGAAGCCGGTTCGGGCTCCACTTGGGGGCGTTTACCTCAATAAGATTGCAACAGCTATTTTACGCGGGGATCTTGGTTAAGCAGATTTTAACGCCGAAAAAACTCATATTTTTACCCAATTGTAAATTGTTGAGTTTAACAAATCCCCAATATGATAAAAAAATACCTGACTATCACAGGCATCGCCGTTGCCATGCTATATGCGGCACCGGGATGCTCGTCGCGAAAAGCGGCAAATGTTTCTGTTCAAGCTGCTAGCTCAGCAAATGCGCAGGCTGATACAGCTAGACGCGAAAACGCCGGTAGACCCGGAGGTCCCGGTGGTGCAGCCGCCCGAAAAACCGAACCCAAGAAGTTTGACGCTTTTATCACGGATAAAGCCAAAGTAGACTCGGGGCTTTTTAATGTTTATTTCCAAGATGATAAGTACTTTTTTGAACTATCAGACAGCTTGCAGGGTCGGGAGATACTGGTAGTGAACCGCATCTCCAAGTCAGGAACTGGATTGCGTACCGGCACCCAAGGCTTTGCGGGAGATCAAATCAACCGCAACGTCATCCAGTTTGAACGTGGTCCAAATAACAAGGTGTTCTTGCGACGGATATCGCATTCAGAGCGTGCTGATAGTACCCAAGATATGTACTTGTCAGTGCGTAATTCGAATTTGCAACCCATAGCGCAGAGCTTTGATATCGTGGCGTTTGGAAAAGGCGGGAACAGTGTTATTTTTGACGTAACATCCTACTTGGATGGCGACAACGATATCCTGTTCTTTAGTTCCCAGTACAAAAACTCCTTGAGATTAGGCCCAGTTCAGGCAGACAAGTCCTATATAGAGGGAGTAAGTAGCTATCCGATGAATACGGAAATCAAGACCGTGAAAACTTACAACCGTGCGGCCGCTTCAGGTGGGAGCGGAGCAGCTGCGGCGGGAGCACGGCCTGGCAGCGCACCGACTGGTACGGCAACTTTGGAATTGAATAGCTCCATGGTTCTATTGCCCGAAGTGCCTATGCAACCGCGATTTTATGATAACCGAGTAGGCTATTTTACCGTTAATTACACCGACTTTGATGCCAATCCACAGGGCGTAAAGCGTCAATCGATCATTACCCGCTGGCGCTTGGAACCCAAGGATGAAGACATGGATAAATACCTTCGTGGCGAACTCGTGGAGCCTAAAAAGCCTATTATTTTTTATATCGACCCTACTACACCTGAAAAATGGATTCCCTATTTGATTCAAGGCGTAAACGACTGGCAAGTTGCGTTTGAGCAAGCTGGTTTCAAAAATGCAATTATTGGCAAGCGTGCACCGACACCAGAGGAGGACCCCGAATGGTCAATTGAGGATGCACGTTATTCGGCAATTGTTTACAAACCTTCTGACGTGCCTAATGCGAGTGGTCCGCACGTAAACGACCCGCGCAGCGGCGAAATATTGGAAAGCCACATCAACTGGTACCATAACGTGATGAGCTTGCTTCGCAATTGGTATTTCATCCAGGCCGGCCCATACGACCAGCGGGCACGTCGCTTGGTGTTTGAGGATGAATTGATGGGTGAATTGATCCGCTTCGTATCATCACATGAAGTGGGGCATGCCATTGGGTTGCGGCACAACTTCGGAGCTAGCTCCACTTATCCGGTAGAGAATTTGCGCGATGCACAATGGGTAAGCGAACATGGGCATTCAACCTCAATTATGGATTATGCGCGTTTCAACTACATTGCGCAGCCGGGCGACGGAATTGCTGAGGAAGATATGATTCCGCGGGTCAATTATTACGATAAGTGGGCCATCGAGTGGGGCTACAAATTGATTCCCGAGGTTGATAACGCCAGCGACGAAAAACCTATCCTCAATGCTTGGATTATCGATAAGCTGAAAGATCCGATTTATTGGTTTGGACATGAGTCAAATCCAGACGACCCGCGTTCCCAAAACGAAGACCTGGGCGACGATGCTATGCTTGCCAGTGCGTATGGCATCAAAAACTTACAGCGAATTGTACCCAACCTGTTGGAATGGACGAAAGAATCACATGAACAGTACGCCGGTGCTTCTGAGTTATACGGCCAAGTTTTTACACAGTTTGGACGTTATGCCGGGCACGTTGCGAAGAATATTGGGGGCATCGAGCAAACCTATAAAACGCAGGAGCAGGAGGGAAGTGTCTATGAATTTACGGATAAGCAGAAGCAGAAAAGGGCAATGGACTTCCTGAATAAAGAAGTGTTTGACACGCCTGAATGGATTATCAGTGAAGACATTGCTCGGTTAACTGGCGACAACATTGCCGAACTACTGGGACGCGTACAGAACGCGACTATAAGCCGTTTGATATCCGCCCGTGTCATTAGCAACTTGCTGCAAGCAGAAAATAGCTTAGGAGCAAATGCTTATCGGGTCACGGATATGTTCAGTGATCTCAATGCAGGTCTATGGGCCGAGCTAAGCGGTCGCCGTGCCATTGATATGTACAAGCGGAACCTCCAAAAGCACTATATTAGTGCTTTGGAAGGGCTTTTAGTGGCGCCACCGGCCCCTGCTAGCTCGTTCTCCTTTGGTGCACCCCGTATCGATCCCACGACATCAGACGTGAGCAGTATCGCGAGGGGCCAGCTGGTACAGTTACAGCAGCGGATAAATGCGGCTGTCGCCGGTACGTCAGACACCTTGACCAAGTATCACTTGCAAGATCTGTCTGTTCGTATTGCGAATGCACTGGATCCGAAATAGAAAACGAATTTTGGTTAAACAATGATGGGAGGGTGTCTGGTAATTCAGGCACCCTTCCTTAGTTATCGGCATATGTCTCTGGCCAGCGACGATTACAAGTTGCCTCGCTTTTCTTGCTCGCGCTCGATGGCTTCGAATAGTGCTTTAAAATTTCCTGCGCCGAAACTTTGCGCTCCTTTGCGTTGGATGATTTCAAAAAACAACGTGGGTCGATCCTGTACAGGTTTGGTGAAAATCTGAAGGAGGTATCCTTCTTCGTCACGATCTACCAAGATACCAAGCTCTTGGATGGATTTGATCTCTTCGTCGATTTCGCCTACACGATCAGGTAACATGTCATAATACGCCTCGGGTGGGGCTCCCAAAAACTCAACACCACGGCTTTTTAAAGCTTTTACAGTCGCTAGGATATCGTTTGTGGCCATTGCCGCGTGTTGTACACCCTCGCCTTCGTAAAACTCAAGGTATTCCTCGATCTGCGACTTCTTCTTGCCTTCAGCAGGTTCATTGATCGGGAACTTGACATAACCGTTCCCATTGCTCATGACTTTACTCATCAAGGCCGAATATTCTGTGTTAATCTGCTTATCGTCAAACGAAAGGATATTGACAAAGCCCATCACGTCCTGATACCACTTTACAGTTTCATCCATGCGATCCCAGCCCACGTTTCCAACGCAGTGATCTATATATTGCAAACCCGTATCATCAGGGCGGTAATCGCTTTCCCATGTTTCATAGCCTGGCATAAAAGCACCGTGGTAATCTTTACGTTCCACGAATAAATGCACGGTTTCGCCATAGGTGTAAATACCTGACGTTGTTATGGAACCCCATGCGTCATGGAGGGTTAATGGTTCCTGATAGGGGTGGGCGCCCCGTCTTGTCGTTTCCTCAAAAGCCTTAGTGGCATCTTCAACGCAAAGGGCTAATACCTTCACACCGTCCCCATGTTTGCGAACGTGTTCGCTGATGGGATGGTTTGACCGCAATGCACTGGTCAGGACAATCCGGATTTTATTTTGTTTCAATACATAAGAAGCCCGTTCCCGAACACCTGTTTCCGGGCCAGCATAAGCCTCGGGCTGGAAGCCGAAAGCGGTTTGGTAAAAATGGGCCGCTTGCTTGGCATTGCCTACATAAAATTCGATGTGATCCGTACCGTGTATCGGTAAGAAATCTTGCGCTTTCGCAATCTTTTCTGCAAATGTTTGCGTCATGTTACTCTTATTTAATCTGAAAAAAACATGTTTGCTGTCATGATAACCACGACTTGTAGTAGTCGGTATCTTCGATGGCTAGTGCCTGTTCGGTTAACATCAGTGGGCGGAAGGGATCGACCATCACGGCAAGTTCCTCCGTACGGGTCTGTCCGATGCTTTTCTCTACCGTACCTGGATGTGGCCCATGGGGAATTCCCCCAGGATGTAGGGTGATTTGCCCCCGTTCCACGCTTTTACGGCTCATGAAATCCCCATCGACATAATACAGTACTTCGTCGGAATCGACATTGCTGTGGTTGTACGGGACGGGTATGGATTGCGGATGGTAATCATATAGGCGAGGGCAGAAGCTGCATAAAACAAAGGTGTCCGTTTCGAAAGTTTGGTGTACTGGAGGTGGCTGGTGGATGCGCCCCGTGATAGGCTCAAAGTCGTGGATTGAGAATGCCCACGGGTAGTGGTAGCCATCCCAGCCGATAAAATCAAAAGGGTGGCTGCCATACACGTAAGGGTAGATTAAACCTTGTTTTTTGATTCGTATTTCGAAGTCACCCGTTTTATCGTGGGTTTCGAGATTGTCTGGCCGCCGGATATCACGCTCGCAAAACGGCGCATGCTCGGCAAGTTGTCCAAAAGTGTTGCGATAGCGCTTTGGGGTTCGCACGGGTGTAAACGATTCGACGATAAAAAGGCGGTTGTCTGGGCCATCGAAATGTAATTGGTAGATGACACCCCTTGGGATAACCAGATAATCACCATAGCTAAAACGGATCTGCCCATATCCACTTTTCAACGTGCCGCTCCCTTCGTGTACAAAAACGATTTCGTCAGCTTGGCTGTTCTTATAAAAATAATCCGCCATCGACTGCCGCGGTGCGGCCAGCGAGATATGCAAGTCGTTGTTGACCAGCAACGGTACGCGGCTTTTCAGGTAGTCGTCTTCTGGTTGCACTTGGAACCCTTTGAGGTTGGTATGTTTAAGGTGCCGTTCGCGCCCTATTTTGGGTGTTACGTCAAATGGATCACGGACTTGCTTAACTAATGTAGGGGGGTGACAGTGGTATACCAGGGAGTAAACGCTTGAAAACCCATGAGTAGATACCAATTCCTCGGCATACAATTCCCCATTCGGTTTGCGGAAAATCGTATGTCTTTTCGGTGGAATCACTCCCAATTGATGATAAATAGGCATAACATTAAGGATTAAATATGGTTAAAAAGAGAAACCTGTATCGTTAGATAAAAAACGAAACAATCTAGACGACGCCTAGCAGGATGAGTATTTGGCGTATATCAGCGAAGCCAACAAGGCCCTGACAAGCTTGGTCATTCCGGTGTGGATATTGCCAGACAGGGAAATTATCATTGCTACAATTGGTTTTATACTAAACAAATGTACTATTAATTCAGTAGAAAGTAAAGGAATGTTTGTAAAAAAAATTAGCTTTGTATTTAACCTATAGTATGAACAGCGCATAAAAAACCATGAAATTAGTGAGTTATTGGCATCAGCATGAGACGGTAGCCGGTATTTGGGAGCACGGTGGCGTGTATCCGCTTTGGACACTAGACGAGCGGTTGCCAAGAGATATGGCAACTTTTTTGGCTAATGGCGCGGAGAGCATGGCCATTGCCAGGCGGGCGTATGAACGTCTTCTTTTGGGCGAAACCGGCTTCCCACCGTTGTATGACGCACAACTATCGGCGCCTGTGCCGCGACCCAGCTCCTGCCGGGATGCTTATGCATTTAGACAACATGTGGAGACATCCAGGCTAAATCGAGGTTTGGGCATGATAGCCGAATTTGACGAGTTTCCGGTATTCTATTTTACTAACCACCAAGCGATAGTCGGGCCAGGCGAGGTGCCTTGTATGCCCCAGCATTTCGATTGCCTGGATTTTGAGTTGGAAGTTGCGGTGGTTCTAAATCGGCAGGGTAGGAATATCCCAGCAGAGGAAGCAGACGATTACATCGCTGGATACATGATTATGAACGATTTGAGTGCTAGAGCGCTTCAGATGCAGGAGATGAAACTTAATTTGGGTCCGGCCAAAGGCAAGGATTTTGCTACGGTTTTGGGGCCATGGCTCGTTACGCCGGATGAATTGGAGCCGTATCTTACTGAGCCACCACCCGGACATACAGGACATTCTTATCGTCTTGAAATGACCTGTGAAGTCAATGGTGTGCCTGTTTCAAAGGGTAACCTCTCGGATATGCATTGGACCTTTGCCGAAATCATTGAGCAGGTGTCTTATGGTGTTGACGTTTTTCCGGGTGATGTCATTGGATCGGGGACTGTCGGCACAGGCTGTTTCCTTGAATTAAACGGTACCGGTAAGCGGTCTAACCCAGATTTTCAGGAACAATGGCTCCAGCCAAATGATGAAGTGATAATGGAAGTTAGTGGACTCGGCAAGCTTAAAAACAGCGTGGTAAGGGCCTAATGATAACTAGCGTTTATTTGATGCAATGATACAAGATACGAAGAAAATATCTCCAGACTCGACCCGGGTATTTGAAAACCTGATTAAACATGCGATTGCACCCCGACCGATCTGTTTTGCCAGTACAATCGACGGAGGTGGCAACGTTAATCTTAGCCCGTTCAGTTATTTCAATTTAGTTTCACATCAACCACCCATTTGTGTGTTTTCGCCAGTCAGACGTATGCGGGATGGTACGAGCAAACACACGCTTGAGAATATCCAACAAGTGCCCGAAGTAGTCATCAATGTCGTGAACCACGCCATGGTACACCAGCAATCTTTGGCGAGTACCGAATACGGTAGGGGTGTCAATGAATTTGAAAAATCGGGATTTACGCCTGTGGCATCCGAGATTGTGGGTCCGCCGCGGGTTGCGGAATCGCCCGTGCAGCTAGAATGTCGTGTACGTGATATTATCTCGCTAGGCGACAATCCGGGTGGTGGAAGTTTGGTGTTGGCCGAGGTGTTGCTCATGCATGTGCACGGTACGCTGCTAGATGATGACAATGCGATTAAACAGGCTGATTTGGATTTGGTGGCGAGGCTCGGAGCAAACTGGTATTGCCGCGTTACTGCTGATAACCTGTTTGAAATACCGAAGCCCCTACGAACCTTGGGAATCGGTGTTGATAGTCTGCCCGAACACATTCGTCTTTCACCCGTATTGACCGGAAACCATCTTGGGCAGCTTGCCAACGTCGAAAGTATACCGATGCCCGATGTCATGAAAATCTTTCAAACAGACAAAGACTTGGAGGCCTTGATAATTAAGTTAGGAAGGGATAAACCAACCTTGCAACTCCATTTGCATCGCCGGGCAGCCGATTACTTGGATCAGGGGCGGTTGGCGGAGGCCTGGCAGGTATTGCTGATAAATACGTGATCCGGGGCTTAATTCAGTATTCCAACTTCAGGCATACCAATTAGGCTTATTCCGTCTTCGATGAGTTTGCTTAATTTCGGTGTGTCAGCTTGTTTTTGGCGGAGGTAACGAATAATTTCAGAAGATAAGCTTGTTTCGCCATGGTGTGTAGCAATCTCTGCCAATTCGAGTACGCCAAGCCAGTCTTCTGGATAGTCATCCCGTAGTGCATACCAGAGGTGCTTCAATTTATCTGGCTTTGACTCGCCCTCGCGCTGGGTTCGTATGGCAATATACAAGTTGTGTAATCGTATTTGCCGTTCGGAATAATGACGCTGCACAGTAGCATCACGCGATACCTGGACTTGTTGCTCAAATGCATCTTTATCCGCGGCACCAGAGTAAACCGAAACGATGTGTTCGCCCACGGCCATGTCATAGGTTCCCCACTCAGGTTGGAAGTGTATCTTGCCTGTTTTACTGTTCGTTACGTGGCATGAATTAAAGGAAATCAATAATAGTTTTCCATCCTTCCGTGTGATGGACGTGACTACACCGTCAACCTGTATTCCCGAAGCAAACTCTAACACAGTGCGTTGGCCCGGAATAACGCCTAAGGTTTCCAGCTCGTCGTCCTCAAATTCTTCCAGAGGCTTTAATCCCCGCTTCAACGGGCCTACCGGAGAGCTAAACCCATCCCGGTGATACGTTTTGTCGTGTCCCCCGAGTTGGCGATTTCCATAGGCTAGTGCCGTGGGGCCTGCCGTAGACAAATATGTCAAGTCGTCCTCATCGGTAGCCACGAAAACTCCCGAAACCTGCAGCCCTGAGCTATATACCGCTGTACACACGTTACGGCAGGCTATGGCTTTATCCACGCTTTCTTTGCCACCTTTGCGGAAAGACATGGAATTGGCAAATTGTTCCAATACCGTAATGAGGTGTTCGAAATTGGGCGTTACGAACAATTGGGGTTGAGGTTTGGTGATGTCATAACTGTATTGTACGGTGTCTATGTTGTAAGGTAACTTGGGGACATCATCTTTCATGCAGGTTACGCTTTCGCCAATTGAGGATAGCAGGCCCGCACCATATATCTTGGGATTGTCTAGCGTGCCAATCAGTCCGTATTCCACTGTCCACCAATGCAGTCGACTGAGTAACGCCATTTCAGATGGTTCACCCATGTTATCCTGGATTTCTTGGAGTTCGTCCTCGGCTTGTTTGATTGCGTTAGGGCTTGCCGTGGTGTTTTCCTTCAATATTGACAACCGGCGAATAGCCTCGTACAGCTCGAAATCCCGGGCAGAAAACATGGCTTTGGAGCCAATTTCTCCAAAATATTGAAGGTATGCTGCGTATTCGGGCTCGGCAATGATAGGTGCGTGGCCGGACGATTCATGGATGATATCTGGTGCCGGCGTATATTCAATATGTTCAGGCTGACGGATATCGGCAGCGATGACTAAAATTCGATTAGCTTGGAACTCCATGAACGCTAACGGCGGGATAAAGCCGTCTACCGTGGCGGCACCCCAGCCAATTTTTTTCAAACTATCGTTCATTTCCTGCAAACTCGGGATGCGTTCTACCGATAACCCGGCCTTGCGAAGCCCCGGGATGTACGGGTAATATGCAACGTCTTTTAAGTAGCTGTAGTTTTGCCTCATGATATAACGCCATGTAGCTTGGTCAATAGGGGTGTAACGCTGATAATGCTGCGGTACGATATATTGCCTGAGATGCAAGGGTAACTGACCCAATATCGGATTGTTATAGGTGTCCATTCGCATAATTGGTTTGGGACGAAAATAAAAATATATTACCGGATATCCATATTCTTCCTGTTCGAGTAGCTTTGGTCCCATTTGATTTTATGGTGCTTGTTTCGCTAGTTCGAGTAGTGGAAAATACGATATTTATTCCGTTTGGCTCCACGGTTCGGAAAATATTTCCTACTTTCGGCGTCGTAAACGTGCCGCAAGGCATGAGAGTTTTAGCACGAACAAAACGATTAAAAATAAATACCATGAGTCTAAAGGATTTTAAAGGAGTTGTGACCGGAGATCAGGTTCAGGAACTTTTTGAGATCGCCAAGGCGAACCAATTTGCGTTGCCGGCGGTAAATGTTATCGGCACGAATTCCATCAACGCGGTTTTGGAGACAGCCAAGGCGGTGAATTCGCCTGTCATTGTACAATTATCCAACGGGGGGGCGCAATTCTATGCAGGTAAGTCTGCCAATAACGATAACCTGCGTGCTTGCGTGCTGGGTGCGGTATCTGCGGCGCAGCACGTGCATCTGTTGGCAGAGCATTACGGCGTGGCGGTTATCTTACATACGGATCATGCGGCTAAGAAATTGTTGCCTTGGATCGACGGCATGCTAGATTATGGCGAGCGTTTTTTTGCTCAGCACGGCAAGCCTCTGTTCTCGTCACATATGTTGGACCTGTCGGAAGAGCCGATAGAAGAAAATATCGAGATTTCGGCCAAATACCTACAGCGGATGAAGCCTTTGGGTATGACGATCGAAATTGAGTTGGGAGTAACGGGCGGAGAAGAAGACGGTGTGGATAACACGGACGTTGACTCATCTAAACTCTATACTCAACCCGAAGAGGTGGCCTATGCTTACGAGGAGCTGAATAAAGTCAGTGACAAGTTCACAGTAGCTGCGGCATTCGGCAACGTACATGGTGTGTACAAGCCGGGTAACGTGAAACTACAACCGGTTATTCTCCATAACTCACAAGCCTATATCCGTGAGAAATACAATGTGTCAGCCGACAAACCGGTCAATTTTGTGTTCCACGGAGGATCGGGTTCATCGCCAGAGGAGATCACCGAAGCCCTGTCGTACGGTGCCATTAAGATGAATATCGATACGGATATGCAGTGGGCATATTGGGACGGTGTTCGTAACTACTACACGGCTCATGAAGGCTATCTCCAAAGCCAAATCGGCAATCCGGATGGTGCCGACACGCCCAACAAGAAATATTATGATCCGCGCGTATGGCTGCGCAAAGGGGAGGAATCCTTTGTTGCGCGCTTGAAGCAAGCGTTTGAGGAATTGAACGCAGTGGACGTAAACAGCAAACTGTAGGACTTTTGACTATCAGCTTGCGGAATTTTTAGGAAACCCCAGAGCATACACATCCCCAAATGCGTATGCGAGGGGTTTCTTTTTATTATTTTAGGCTTCAAGCCGCTAACCATTATATGACGGAAAATTATGTTTGAAGAGATTATTAGTTGGATCAATGGTATTCTCTGGAGTGATGCCATGATTGTTTTGTGCATGGGATTGGGATATACTTTTCCATTGTTACCCGTTTCCTCCAAGTTACCCATTTCAAGGATATGGTATCCCTGCTGTTTGGTGGCAGTTCTTCATCTAAAGGCGTCTCGTCGTTCCAAGCACTTACTATTGCGCTCTCTGGTCGGATAGGTACCGGTAATATTGCTGGGGTGGCGACGGCTATCGCTATGGGTGGACCCGGTGCCGTATTCTGGATGTGGGCTATTGCATTTTTAGGAAGTGCCTCGGCTTTTGTCGAAGCTACCTTGGGGCAGATATACAAAGAAGTAAAAGATGGCCAGTACCGCGGTGGTCCTGCATTTTATATCGAAAAAGGATTGGGTATCAAATGGTATGCTATCCTGTTTGCGGTCGTGACGATTCTTGCAACGGCATTTTTCCTGCCAGGTGTGCAAAGTAATAGTATTGCGTTAAGTATGCAAAATGCATTTGATGTTCCTGTGGCTTACACCGGTATCGGTTTGGTGGTAATGTTGGGGTTGATTATCATAGGTGGAGTAAAGCGTATCGGCAAAGTGGCCGAAATAGTTGTTCCTTTTATGGCAGGCGCATACATCTTAATGGCGGTTATTATCATTTTTCTTAATTTTCGTGAGATCCCCGCGGTATTCGGGCTGATCTTTTCATCCGCGTTCGGCTTTGATTCAGCGTTTGGTGGTATCATTGGTATGGCAATAGCGTGGGGCGTGAAGCGGGGGATTTATTCCAATGAAGCCGGGCAAGGGACAGCGCCGCACGCAGCTGCAGCTGCCGAAGTGAGCCACCCGGTAAAACAGGGTTTAGTACAGGCGTTTTCAGTATATATTGATACGTTGTTTGTGTGTACGGCGACGGCTTTCATGATTATTTTCACCGGCAAATACAACGTCCAGAATCCGGATGGAGGGCATATCGTGGAATATATCCCAGGGGCCGAGATAGGTGCGGAGTATACACAGTATGCCGTAGCCACTCATTTTCCGGCATTGGGAGCAGGATTTGTTGCACTCGCATTGTTGTTCTTTGCCTTTACAACCATTATGGCATATTATTATATGGCTGAAACCAACTTGAGCTATCTCGATAAGCAAAACCGGAATAAATGGGCGATATGGCTGTTGAGAGTCCTTATCCTGGTCGCGACATTCTACGGTACCATCAAAACCGCCGAGGTAGCTTGGACACTTGGTGATATCGGCGTAGGCGCAATGGCATGGCTTAACCTCATTGCTATATTCTTCTTGCGTAAACCCGTCATGAAAGCCTTTAAGGACTATAAACAGCAGCGCAAAGCTGGGAAAGATCCCGTGTTTCGACCCAAGGAACTGGGTATCAAGAATGCTTCGTTCTGGGATGGGGAAGATGATCAGGATGCGACGAAATAGCCTGCTGCTTGCTCGATAATTACGCTTAGGATATAACCCCCTGAAATGTTGGTCGGTGCTGGTGTTTCAGAGGTGTTTTTATGCGAATCCTTATAGGAGCATGCATTTGGAAGTAGAGCTGTCTGACGTTCATTTTCCAATTCTGTTTTTCACGTCAAATCCGTACCTTTGGCGCATGCCCGAAAAAATTATTATTCTTGATTTCGGTTCCCAATATACCCAGCTGATTGCACGGCGGGTCAGGGAACTAAATGTATACTGTGAAATCCATCCCTATAACAAACTGCCAGAGTTTGAGGGAAACGTAAAAGGCGTCATTTTATCCGGTAGTCCGTTTTCTGTGCGTCAAGACGATGCGCCCCAAATCGATTTCCAAGCGATACGCCAGCATTATCCCGTGTTGGGGGTGTGCTACGGTGCGCAATATATGGCTCAAACCTTGGGCGGCGAGGTGCTGCCTTCGCAGATTCGGGAATATGGGCGCGCCAATTTGCAAGTCGTCGATAACCAAAGTGCGCTGTTGCGCAATATTCCGTTAGGTTCGCAAGTCTGGATGTCACATGGTGATACCATTTCGACCATCCCCGACGATTTTGACGTCATAGCCAGTACCGATCATGTGCAGGTAGCGGCATATCAAATCCGAGGTTCGCAAACCTATGGCATACAATTTCATCCCGAGGTAACGCACAGTACGGATGGAAAACAGTTGTTGGCGAATTTTGTAGTGGGTATCTGCGGTTGCCAGCAAGACTGGACGGCGGAGTCATTTGCCGATTCGACGATTGCATCGTTGAAGAAGGAGTTAGGTAGTGATCACGTTATCATGGCACTTTCAGGTGGGGTCGACTCGACCGTGGCCGCCATGTTGTTGCACCAAGCTATTGGACATCGCCTGCATTGCATTTTTGTAGATCAAGGTTTGCTGCGTAAGAACGAATTTGAGCAGGTGCTCGATTCGTATCGCCACATGGGCTTGAATATCAAAGGTGTTAATGCCAAAAATCGATTTTATTCCCAATTGGCAGGGGTTAGCGACCCTGAACGCAAGCGGAAAATTATTGGTGGCGCGTTTATTGAGGTGTTTGACGAGGAAGCGAATGCGGTGCAAGCCGAGTTGGAGCAGGGAGAGGAAGTAAAATGGCTGGGGCAGGGCACCATCTATCCCGATGTTATCGAGTCGATATCGGTTAAAGGGCCATCAGCAACCATCAAATCTCATCACAATGTGGGAGGTTTGCCCGACTTTATGAAGCTGAAAGTTGTGGAACCCCTCAAGGCACTCTTCAAAGACGAGGTGCGTTTGGTAGGGCACGCCTTAGGGATCGATCCCACTATTTTGGGGCGGCATCCTTTTCCCGGCCCAGGTCTTGGTATTCGGATACTGGGGGATATTACGGAAGAAAAGGTGCGGATCTTGCAAGAGGCTGACGATATTTATATCCGTAATCTGCGAGACTCCGGTTGGTATGAAAAAGTCTGGCAGGCCGGCACTATTTTCCTACCGGTACAGTCCGTCGGTGTTATGGGAGATGAACGTACTTATGAGTACGTCGTGGCCTTGCGTGCAGTTGGTTCAGTAGATGGGATGACGGCCGATTGGATACATTTGCCGTATGAGCTTTTGGCTAAGATATCAAACGAAATAATCAATCAGGTCAAGGGAGTAAATAGGGTTGTCTATGATATTAGTTCAAAACCGCCAGCGACGATTGAGTGGGAGTAAACTCGCGCTCGCTGCTGCATTTTTGTTTTTTATAGCGGGTTGTACCCCGCGTTTTTCACGTCCGAAACCACCAACCCAAGCTCCAGATGTCGAAGAGCAGCCGGTGAATAAAGTGGAGGAGGAAGAAGCGGAAGAGATTGAGGTGCCGTTTAGCACGGAAAACCAAATTGCTTTGCTATTGCCATTCCAGTTAAGCCAGGGGAGTGGAAGCACGCCTTCAAATAGTGACGTCCAACGTGCGGCATTAGCACTGGACTTTTATCAAGGGTTTAAAATGGGGCTGGATGCGTTAGCGAATAGGGGTGCAGATTTCCAGCTCAATGTACTGGATACACGCGACAATGAATCCGAAAATATTCGCATTGCCCAGCTGGAAGAAGTACAAGGCGCCGCACTTATCGTCGGGCCGGTATTTCCCAAGGAAATCCATGCGTTTGGCAGCAGGGCAGATTTGGGCGATGTGCTCCAAATTTCCCCGTTGGCTGCGAGTACGCCTAGCGATTTCGGAAACCCCAACCTGGTTACCGTTACCGCGCCGCTTTCCATCCATACGCGGGTATTAGCCAATGACATCGGCAAGGCTTACAATTCGGGCGACGTGATCATGCTTTATGATGTAGGAGATGCCAGTAGTAAACAGTTTTTACCATTATTACAGGCTGAGTTGCGACGGGCCCATCCGGGAGCCACGGTCATTGAGATAGATAACCTCCAGGAATTGGCAGATCGGTCTCGGATGTCCGGGACCAATCACATCGTCTGTGGAAGTGTCAACAAATACCAGATAACCCCATTACTTGATCGGATGAAGACATTGATGGGCGAATTGTCGGTAAACATTAGGCTATATGGACACCCGAACTGGGAAAAACTTGACTTTGATGTAGAGGATGGCCTGGATGCATTTAAAACCCGAATTACAACCTCATATCATATCAACCAACAAGCTTCCGAGGTGCGTCAGTTTGATAGTCGCTATCGGGATGAGTTCGGTGTGGAACCTTCTGAATATGCATTTAAAGGATATGATGCAGCGTATTATTTCGGTAGCCTACTGGCCAAATACGGACGCGGCTATCGCGATTATATCATCCATGAAGAGTACGATGGGATGCATAATACGTTCAAATTTGCATACGATCCAGCCTCCGGTTTTGTTAATAGCCATGTGTCTATCTTAGAGTACCGGCAGGGCGGTTTTCGTTTGGTAAATTGATATGGGCGAAGCAAACCAGCGGCGGCTCAATCAATATTTGCAAACTGCGGAACGTATCGCGGCGCAGTATCGGGGGGAAGAACCATTCGCTCGTTTCCTGACAAACTATTTTCGGGCAAATAGACAAATGGGGAGTCGTGATCGCCGGATGGCGTCGCGCTTACTCTATAACTTGTTCCGTTTGGGCAAAGCTTTAGCGCATTTGCCATTCGGCAAACGAGCGGTTCTTGCTGATTTCCTATGTGGAGAAGACCCTCGTTTTGTCGAAGTATTTACCCCCGAATTGCTTCCCCATTTTGAGCAAGGCTTGGATGGTCGTATTTCGGCATTGGAACAAGCGTATGGATTCCAACTTGTCAATGTTTTCCCTTTGATTGAACGTCTGTCGCCGAGTATCGATCAGGCTGCTTTTTTGGCAAGCCATCTCGTACAACCTGATTTATTTATTCGCATAAGACGAGGGTTCGAAAATGAGTTGAAATCTCAACTCGCTCGAGCAGAAGTTGGTTTTAAGGAAGTGTCTCCCCGGTGTTTGGCTTTGCCGAATGGTACACCTTTGGATAAAATAAAGGTACTGCGTGGAAAGTATGAAGTGCAGGATTATTCATCGCAACAAACCGTGGATTATATGAGTGCCCGCGCCGGAGAAAGCTGGTGGGATGCCTGTGCCGGCTCGGGTGGTAAATCCTTGTTGCTCCATGATACGGTGCCCGGCATACGGCTCTTGGTGTCTGATACTCGCATGACCATCCTCCGCAACCTTGACGAGCGTTTCGATGCAGCCGGAGTTACTGATTATAGGCGAAAGATTATGGACTTGACCAAGTCGCCTGAAGGAATATTGGGCGATGAGCGTTTCGATGGAGTCATTGTGGATGCACCGTGTTCGGGTTCGGGTACTTGGGGGCGAACACCGGAGTCGCTTAGCTATTTCGATCCGAATCGGATACCACGCTTTACCAGTCTCCAACGGGATATCGTAAAACATGCGGCACCTTTCGTCCGTGTTGGAAAACCTCTTATTTATATCACGTGCTCTGTTTTCGTCGAAGAGAACGAAAAAATTGTCGAGTATATGGAGTCACATTGTGGTCTGCAAATGGAGCGTATGGACATTCTGCGTGGTTACCGCCATCGTGCGGACACCATGTTTGTGGCACGTATGATACGCCTGTAGCAACCTATACTTACTGTACCAAAAGGTTGCAGCCACGAATATCGCTATGGTCAAACCTACCCAGCACTTCAAAACTTCCGTCGGCGTGCACTTTACCCAAATCCTGGGTCTCAATAAAAGCGCATGAATACAAGTTAGCAAGGTCAATGATATTGAGTGCGCCCGTTTTGCCGGATGTTTCCCAGCTAAATGGATCGTTCGTTTGGCGGGCGATGATTCGCAACCATGGCGGGCAACGGAATATGCCTTCTCCAGCAGAGTAGGCCTGGGAAAGTAATTCGGTCATGCCATATTCGGA
>CAZXSL010000005.1:0-1188 GCA_964643235.1 uncultured Sphingobacteriaceae bacterium
TGATATTAAGTTTCATGGGCACGAGTCGGCACGCAGAACAGGAGACCTACGACTAGAAAAACACCGAAAAGCCTTTGGTTTAATACAGCCAAACCGATAAGGGAAAATCGGCGCAATCGAATGGTACGGATACAAGGAGGGGAGACCATAGCAGAGAAACTCATAACTAGATAAAATGTAATGATAGGTTATGGAATGTGTAAATTAATCATGTTCAATCCACAAATCTAAACTATTTTATGACTAAAGGGAGATGAAAGGTAAAATTAGTAGACGTATAAAGCCATGAATGCGTTAATCGTCCAGTCTTTCGGTTTTCCAAGTCGAAGCGCTCGGGTAGTAACGCTTGGTGGAGGATGGAGCGGTAACGGAGGGGATGGGAGGCTACGGTTACTGGAGTTCCATCCCGATGGGTAGCATATTTCTGTTCGGACATACTCTCCGCTTTTTGGATTTTCACCCCGTACCAAGGACTTGGCGTGGCGAACCGATCCATATGACGAATTCCAGTTTGAATTCTAAACTTGGGTGGTGCCTCTGCGGGGGGAGCATAAGATCGGTCTAAACGACGTTGCCTATGAATAATTTATTCGACCAGTAGTAGTATGAATATCTGCGTGATGCTGGCAGGCGCAGAGGCGAATAGCGGCTTTGTTCGAAGCTTCAACGTTTGGTGTGAATAGTTTTTTTTTTCGTTAGAATGCATAAAAGTCCTTGCCGTTTCTTAGATTTTACATATTTTAGTGGCATTTCAATACACGATATAAAGGTAATAGATGCTGATAGCTGTACTTTCTGGTTTTGCGATTTCCCTTTTATTAGTGCCATTTGGCCGTTTCGTTAGGGATAGGCTATCCATACTTGTTTCCCTTCTTCCGATTGCACTATTTACTTATTTCGCCAGTTTTATCCCCGCGATAAGTAGCGGAGTGACTATCTCGGCCCATTACGATTGGGTTCCATCAATGGGAGTCAATTTTGATTTCCACTTGGATGGTTTATCCCTGCTGTTCAGTTTGTTGATCACGGGCATCGGGTCGTTGGTGTTTCTGTACGCATCCTCGTATCTTAAAGGCCATCATTACATCGATCGGTTTTATGCGTATCTGAGCATGTTTATGGCTGCCATGCTGGGATTGGTGTTGGCAGACAATGTGTTGCTACTATTTATTTTTTGGGAGTTAACCA
>CAZXSL010000005.1:1198-16211 GCA_964643235.1 uncultured Sphingobacteriaceae bacterium
AATGTGGCATCGCGACGTAGTTCCTTAGTAGCATTGACTATTACCGGTGGTGGGGGATTCCTACTCTTGGCATCTGTGGTTATGATGGCTTGGTACACGGGTAGCTTCTCTATCCAGGATATGGTGTCGCAGAGTGAGTTGCTAAAAAGCCATGTGTTATATGGTTGGATATTGGCGTTTCTTTTTGTTGGTGCATTTACCAAATCGGCGCAGTTTCCCTTTCATTTTTGGTTGCCCGGTGCGATGAAAGCGCCCACGCCGGTGTCCGCATACCTACACTCGGCCACGATGGTTAAGGCAGGTGTGTATCTGCTGGCTCGTATGTTTCCCGTGTTGGGAGGAACAGAACTATGGACTTATCCTTTGGTCATCATTGGAGGCATAACCATGCTATATGCTGCGTTCCATTCCTTGTTTCGGACAGATTTGAAAGCCATTTTGGCTTATTCAACCATTGCTGCCTTGGGTATTTTGGTTTTCCTCATTGGTATCGGAACGCCGGAGTCGTTACTAGCGGCAAGTGTGTTTATCTTGGTCCATGCACTATACAAGGCTTCCTTGTTTTTGATTACAGGTGTTATTGACCACGAAACGGGCTCGCGTGACGTGACTTGGCTTTCGGGTCTACGCAAAGTGATGTTGCCTCTAGCTATTGCTGGCTTACTCGCTGCCCTTTCGAGTGCGGGATTGCCTTTTACCTTTGGGTTTATTGGCAAGGATTTGATCTATGAGTCGACCCTGCATATCCAAGGGGAGTGGGCTATCGGGCTAACTGCTGTGGCCCTAGTTACGAATATCATGTTGCTGTATGCTGGATTCGTGGCGGGTATAAAGCCCTTCTCTGGCGGGCTACCCCAGCAACTGTCGTCGGTACGTCTTCCACAAGTATGGATGTGGGCTCCGCCCTTATTGCTTGCCGTTCTGGGTGTCATTTTCGGTTGTTTCCCGTCGCTTGTCGACGGGTCATTGCTCAATCCCGCAGCGGCATCGATGGCCGGACATGCGATTGTTTCGCCGTTGAAGATATGGCATGGGTTTAACCTCGTACTCCTGCTTAGCGCGGTTACTTTAGTGGCCGGAGGCTTACTATACGTCATCATGAGGCCGAAGACGACCCGTATCAACTGGCTCCGACGTATCGAGCAGTTCGCTCCTGAACAGATCTTTTCTCGGTTTTACGGGGGAGTAATCAACATTTCGCACCATTATACCAATACGGCCCACAATGGTTACCTGCGTCTATACATGTTTACCATTATTTGTTTTACGACCCTTTTATTGGGGTATCAGCTATTGATGGGAGGTGGGATATACATTGATCTTGATGTAATTTCGCCTATTCGGTTTTATGAGGTTGCGGTTGGTGTAATCTTAATCGGCGCGGTGTTCCTTGCTATCCTGACTCCTTCCCGACTTACCTCGGTAGTGGCACTCAGCGTGATGGGGTTGGCCATCTGTTTGTTGTTCGTGTTTTACAGTGCCCCCGATTTAGCCATGACCCAGTTTACGATCGATACGTTGACTGTGGTCCTGTTCGTTTTGGTCTTGTTCCGTTTGCCGCCTTACCTCAACTTTGCTAATCCCAGGGTTAAGCTTCGTGACAGTATCTTAGCTACGGTATTCGGGGTGTTTATCGCATTGATTGCCATCCAGGTATTGGCTGTCCCGAAAAGTAGTGAGATTAGTGATTATTACGGTGATAATGCGTATCTATTGGCTAAGGGAAAAAATGTGGTCAACGTGATCTTAGTAGACTTCAGGGGAATAGATACGATGTTTGAGATTGTGGTGCTTAGTATCGCTGCGATCGGGGTGTTCAGCTTACTTAAATTGCGGTTGAAGCCTTCTGAAAAAGAATAATTGATTCGGAATTGTTATGAAGAGTGTGATTTTACAAACAGCGTCGCGGTATTTACTACCGATACTTTTGCTGTTCTCGATGTTTGTACTCCTACGTGGGCATTACCATCCCGGTGGGGGGTTTGTAGGTGGGTTAGTAGCTTCCATCGCTTTTGTGCTAGATAAGTTTACAAACGGCAGTGAGCATACGATGAAACTTTTGCGTCGCCATCCGGGGACACTCATCCCGATAGGTTTGGCTCTTGCAGCTTTGAGTATGGCTGCGCCCTTGCTGATTGGCGAGCCGGTCATGACAGGCTTGTGGTTTGACCGACCGGTACCGATCATCGGATTGGTGGGTTCATCCCTGTTTTTTGATTTAGGCGTTTACGTGGTGGTGGTTGGCGTGGTATTAACCATCCTGCTGACCATTGCACAATATAGCGACTGATGATATGGAGATATTGTTTGTCATATTAATTGGTGTCTTATACGGTACTGGCGTATACATGTTGTTACGTCGGAGCATGGTTAAATTGATCATAGGCATCATGTTATTGGGTAATGGCGCTAACCTGCTGATTTTCCTGTTGGGGCGTATTACGAAGGGCAAGCCGCCGGTAATAGACGAGGTGTCGCGGATATTTACGGACATTTATGCGGATCCCATCCCCCAAGCGCTAATTCTGACGGCCATTGTCATCAGTTTTGGTCTGCAATCCTTCGCGATTGTATTGTTGAAGCGTGTATATGCACTTGTCAACTCGGATGATTTGGACGATTTGAATACCCCAGAGGAAGAAGATTTATGACCGATAACTTTATCATAATGCCCATTTTAGGGCAACTGTTCACGGCTATCTTGCTACTCTTGTTTTGGCGTAAGCCATTTCCCCAACGGCTTATCAGTATTGTGGGTAGCGTGGTGGTGCTTTTGTTCTCTATAGGGCTGTTCGTGCTAACATGGCGCGAAGGGATACAGACTCTCAATACGGCCAGTTGGCCAGCCCCTTTCGGGATTGTCTTTGTGGCGGATGTGTTTGCAGCTACTATGGTGCTGCTTACCGGTTTTTCGGGATTGGCCGTATCGTTGTTTTCGGCAGCCGGAATATCACGGTCGCGGATTATGTACGGTTACTTTCCTATTCTACACTTCCTTCTTTTAGGACTTAACGGCGCATTTCTGACGGGTGATATCTTCAACCTTTACGTGTTTTTCGAGGTCATCATCATTGCGTCTTTTGTACTTATGACGCTCGGCGGACGGCGAGGGCAGATTGAAGGAGCCGTGAAATACATGGCCATGAATATACTGGCATCGATGCTATTCCTGACTGGTATTGCTATTTTATATGGAATTACGGGTACGCTGAATATGGCCGATTTATCGCTTAAGGTAGCAGCTACAGAAAACCGTAATTTGCTGGATATAGCAGCCGTGTTCCTGATTGTGGGCTTCGGTATCAAATCAGCCGTGTTCCCGCTGTACTTTTGGTTGCCATCCTCATACCATACACCACCATCTGCGGTGGCAGCAGTATTCGGGGGCTTGCTTACTAAGGTCGGCGTCTATGCTTTGTTTCGGATATTTACTTTGATTTTTGTGCCTGACGATTTCATTAAAATCGTTTTTGTCGGTATCGGGGTAATGACCATCCTAACCGGCTGTTTCGGCTTGCTAATCAAGCGCAACGTACGGCGACTTTTTTCCTATATGATCGTATGCCATATCGGTTTTATGATAGGTGGACTAGGGGTATTTAACGAGATTGTGCTCGTAGGGGCTTTGTTTTACCTGTTCCACGATATCATCGTCAAAACCAACCTGTTTCTAGTAGCCGGACTTATACGTGATTTACGGGGCACGATGAATATGGACAAGCTAGGTGGGCTGTATTCGGATTATCCGAAATTGTCCCTGTTGATGGCGGTCGTATTGTTTTCTTTGGCAGGGATCCCGCCTCTATCGGGCTTTTGGCCGAAGATTTACCTGATCGAAGGCAGCTTGATCGAGAATAATTATATTTACATTGGGGCACTGATGCTGGGCAGCTTCGTGACGCTTTATGTTATCGCCCGGATGTGGACCGACGTGTTCTGGAAAAATCCTCCCCAGCCGGAGGATATCGAGGATACGTTCAAGGATTCGCCAATGTATCGGAAGAACCTGTTGGTTATCCCGGTGGTACTGCTGGCAGCCGTTTCGCTTTATATCGGTTTCGGGGCAGAAAATATTGTCCGCATCAGCCAGCATATTGCAGCAGAGATGATGGATACAACGCCATACTTGGAAGCGGTTTTGGGAGTTAGGAATTAAGAAACAGGAGGTACCATGGTTAAGAACTTTTTGATGAATCTCCTGCTATCCTTTACATGGGTAGCATTAACCGGAGATCTTTTTTTTGCTAACTTCTATCTCGGTTTCCTTTTGGGTTTTTTCATCTTGTGGCTGATGAACCGTGATGAGGAAGACAAACGCTACTTTAACCGAGTACCAAGGGTTATCGGTTTCGTGTTTTTCTTCTTGTACGAAATGCTCAAAGCCAACCTGCAGGTAGCGTATGATGTGGTTACACCCAATTACTTCATGAAACCTGGGATTGTCAAGTACCGGATGAATGTGCATACTGATGTGGAGATTAATATGTTAGCAACGATGATTTCCCTAACCCCCGGTACACTGGTGGTCGACGTTAGCAAAGATAAGCGAGTAATTTATATTCATGTGATGTACTTGGGGGATAGGGATCGGTTCATCAGGCAGATTGAAAATAGTTTGGAAAAACGGTTAATGGACGTATTACGATGACATTGAGCCAATATATTGATTTCGTGATTTTGCCGATATTGTTGGTATCGTTGGTGCTTGTTTTTATTCGGCTTTATAAGGGGCCGCAAGTCGTGGATCGGGTTATTGCGCTCGATCTCCTGATTACCATTGGTATTGGCATCATTACCGTGTATTGCATCAGCACCCAGCAGTTTACATTTTTGGATGTAGCACTGATTTTGGCACTTATTGCTTTTTTGGGTACGATTGCCTACTCGTATTATTTAGAAAGGAAAGAAAAAGATGATTGATATTCTTGTTGCCATATTTTGTACAATCGGAGCAATATTCATCCTGATTGCTTCCATTGGTATCGTGCGTATGCCGGATTTTTACCTGCGCTTGTCGGTAACGGTAAAGGCGGCAACCCTAGGAAATGGTTTTATGTTGGCTTGTTGTGCCATTGTTTTTCCCCAGGTGTCGGTAACGACCAAGGCTCTAGCCATTGTGTTCTTTCTCATCCTGACGGCGCCCGTGGCGGCACATCTAATCGCCCGATCGGCTTATTTGATTGGTACACCACAGTGGAAAGGTACTGTTTTGGACGAGTTGGAGGGAATGTATGAGGAAGACACCCATGTGCTGCATAGCGATAGACCGGAGGTGTCGGAAGCTGAAGGTAATGAAAATGTATCCCCCGCCGATGTGCCACCAAAGACGACACCCAATAATTAATCGTCGAAGCGGAACATATCATATCCAAAAGAAAACAGGCTAGAAAGGATTACCACATGTCTAGCCCGTTTCACTATCCGAAAAAATGAAAATCAGTCTTTTCGCTATTCCTCTTCGAGGATTGCTAGCAGTTTCTTGCTGTCCAAGTAATCAAAAGTTCGGCTAATAACATTGAAATCCCGGTCCAAGACGAGCGTTACCGGTACGGTGAAACGATTTCCCCGACTACCCAGAATCAAAGCCAAGTCATGGAAAGCTCTCCTCCTGCTGTTAGCTCGGCTATTGATAAATACTTGCCCATCAAAACGAACGGTGTCGGTTGTCTCTGCATCAAATTGTACGGCATAATAATGGGTGTTGACTACCTCGACTACTTGTGGATTGGTGTATACCTCACTGTGCATCTTGCGGCAGTAGACACACCAATCGGTATGGAAACTGATCAAGACTTTTTTGGGGTAGCTGTCCAATGAGTCTGATAGCTGTTCGAAAGTCAGCCAATCAATTTTATCGCGCTGCTGTGCGTTGACCATTCCGCAGGTACAGCATGCCAAAAAAAGGCCAAATACAATATGTCGGAGAAAAACTGCCATATCTTTAGTGGAAGTGCCCGATCTTCAAAGCCAAGAAGTAGGTCCGTGGCCTAGTTGGGCCATATACGTAATCCGAATCACGTTTAGGTCCTGTATCAAAATCGCGTTGGTAACTGTTGAAGATATTCTGCACGCCGCCGCTCAGTTCAATGTTGAAGTGGCTCCGCACCCGGAAAGTATAGCCCAGTCGCAAATTCAGCTCCATAAAATCAGGTGTGTTCTTCAATTCGATAAACTCATTGTCTTTAACAACGTGGGGTGCAATCATTGATCCGGTATATACCCCAGTAATATCGAAAGCGAGGTCGTTGGTTACTTTCCAGTTACTGTTTAGGTAGCCGTATACATTTGGCGCACGGACAAAATTGCTGATCAGGACTGGTCCATCCTGCTCGTCGCCGGCAAAGAGCTCCTGTGGTTCGCGGTATTTCGACCGTTGGATGGTGCCACCGGCACTGAGGCTGTAGCTCGAGGATGGGGCTACGCTAATCTCGATGTTACTTCCAGCTACGTATGCACCGGTGCCGTTTTGGACTTCCTCTAGCAGTACGCCATCCAACTCGCTGGTCAGTACATTCGTAAAAGGATTCAGTAAATCCGTGAAGAAGCCTTCCACCAGCATGTTGAACTGCGTGTTTCCAAAATTGCGTGTATAATTAAACGATGCGGTATAGGCATTGGAATACTCTGTTTCCAAGCTGTCAGATATCATGGTAAACAACTGTTCGCCCCCTACGGAAGACACGTGCATGTCTTCATTAAACGCTTGGGGCGCACGGAATCCGCGGGCGTAACCTCCTCGGAATTGTAATTCGTCTGTCAGGTTGTACAGGACAGTTAGTCGGGGGCTAAACGCGCCAATACTGATATCCGCTTGACGGCTGAGATCCTTCAACTCGTACAATCCGTCGACCAACACGTGGTCATAGCGAGCGCCGATAAGGGTAGTCAAACGCGTAGTGGGTTTCCATTCGTATTGCGCATAAAGGCCGATACTATTGGTGCGTTGGTCGACCAGTCGGTCATATCCTGCGATTTCGTCGCGTGTATTGTTATATTGATACTCGGCACCGGTAGTCATCACGTCGTTTTCATAATTACGAGTAAACTGCGCCCCACCGACCAAGGCCAAGTCATCGGTGCTACCGTACGAATTGGCCGCGATTAAGCTGTCGATGTGATTGTCGCTACCTCCAAGTCCGCCGTAATAGCTGTTCCGCTTACCACCCTGTCCAGATATATAGGCAGAAAATTTATTGGCATAATCACGACTGTATTGGTCGAATGTCAACCCGCCGATAAGTACCGTATGCTCCAATTGTTCGGTGATATCCGTAAAGTGTGGGGATAGGTGCAAGCGGTCACCGCCCCGCCTAAACTCGTTCATGGCGCTCAAGTCAAGTGTCAATTTGTTGTAATCACTCGGATTCAAGAAGGCCTTACCCCCAAAGGTGTTGTTACGGAGCTTAGTCATCTCTGTAAATCCGTCGCCATCCGCATCGTAGGCTTGGCGGTTGCGGTTCATTCCATAAAAGGTGACACCGCTTTGAAGGTCTTCCTCCACGATAGAAGCGTTGAAATTAATGGTGTTGTCCCAGCTGGACCCACCGATTAGCGCCAAGTTATTGCCGATCTCCCACGTGTTTTCCACCGGGTCCTTGGTAATCACGTTGATGGTGCCCGCGATGGCGTTAGAACCGAAAAGTGCAGAACCTCCACTACGCACCACCTCGATACGGTCAACCATACTGGTCGGTATTTGGTCGAGTCCATATACACTGTTGAGTGCACTAAACACTGGTCGACTGTTGATCAATATCTGCGAATAGGCTCCTTCTAAGCCGTTGAGACGTACTTGGGAAAAACCACAGTTTTGGCAGTTGTTCTCCACGCGTACACCCGGTTGGAAGTTCAGTGTCTCGGACATGGCGACCGACTGGGTCGCATTGAAAATCCGGGGGCTGAGGACATTGACAATCACAGGTGCTTTTTTGCGATCTACGCCATAACGCGTAGCACTAACCACGACCTCGCTGAGGTTAAGGTTGTCCTCGTGCAACACGGCTTCGATGGTCACGTCATGGCCGGCAACAATTTCCACGCTGCGGCGGAATGGTTGGTAGCCAACCATTCGGATTTCCAAGGTTTGCCGACCTGCGGGTACCTTTTCCAAAACGAATGCTCCCGACTCATCTGAAGAAGTTCCCAGGCTCGTACGGTCGACAACGATTGATGCATTCGGGAGCACCTGACCGCCGGATGTCGTCACTGTACCGTATACGTTGCCGCTCTGTTGTGTATGTCCTGCAGTCGTAAAAACCAGAAATAATAATATGATAAGGTATAAATGTCTTAATTTTTGCATTTTTCTTTAAATCAACTATCCACGTAACTGTGCCCTAGTAACGGACACGACTAATAAAACCCGGTAAGCCTGCTTTCCAGACCTGATGGGTTGCCTGAATCAATACCTTCCGATACGGCAGTGAACGAAACATCGGCTATGCCGAACCTGCGTAATAGCGGAAGCTAAGGAGTGCGATTAAGAAAAAATAGGAGGAGGACCACGAGGGGCGGCTAAGGCATGGCAAGCCTGTAGGAAGGGATCGTTTCGGTGGATACCGTAATCCGAGTTTATTGCGTTAGTGACCGGGGTGGGTAGGTTGACAAAACACGTTTGTAAGAATGGGCCCTGAAACACGACATCCAAGAAATGGATTTCTTCTTCCGATTCGTGGTGTAGGGGATTCGAACTGTCGCTAGACAGATCGTAGGGGTGCATGTGGATGACAATCTTGCCCGAAGCAGTTGTGTGCTTGTGCATGAACAGTGATCCACTAACCAGAATCAGGCATAATAAGAAGGCCTGAAAGATGGCTAGACTCGCCCGTATGTTGTTATTCCATCGCACAGTTGTGTCTTTGTGTTTTCACAAAGGTAGTAAATGTTTGATTAGCCTAACAATTGTTGCCGATTTTTTACTGACAAGTACGTCAGGTTTATGAGGTCGAGCCGGGGTTAATATGATGTTCCCTTATTTGTTTGCGTTTTTGATGTATTGTTCCACCGCCATGGTCATGCTCGGTGCATCGGGTGTTGGCGCTGGGATATCCAGAATCAAACCTCGATCCAAAATGGCTTGGTGCGTGGTGGGTCCGAACGCTGCCAAACGCGTGTCGTTTTGTTTAAAGTCAGGAAAATTCTCATATAATGACTGGACACTCGATGGGCTGAAGAACACGATAATATCGTAAAACACATCTTTCAAATCCGACAGGTCGCTGACGACGGTCTTAAATAGTACGGCGGGTGTGAAATCATAACCGTTTTCCTGTAGCCAATTGTGGGTTTCCTCATTAGCTACATCCGAGCAAGGGTATAGGAATTTCTCTTTAGTGTGCTTTTTCAGTACGTCTTCCAAGTCTTTGGCGGTCTGGCGACCGAAAAAAATCTTGCGCTTGCGGTATTGGATGTATTTCTGTAAGTATAACGCTATGGTTTCCGACAGGCAGAAATACTTCATATCTGCAGGTACCTCATAACGCATTTCCTCGCAAATGCGGAAGAAATGGTCGGCCGCATTACGGCTGGTAAAGATAACGGCTGTAAAATCAGCCAGATTAATCTTTTCCTTCCGAACCTCTCGAGCAGGTACACCCTCTACATGGATAAATGCACGGAAATCCAACTTGAGGTTGTATTTTTGAGCCAGGTTAAAATACGGAGACTTTTCGTTCTCAGGTTTGGGTAGCGTAACTAAAATACTTTTTACTTTCTTTGCTCTATCTTCTTCAGACACGGTCATGTTCCTTTAGTCATCTAAATTATGCCAACACCTTCATCAAGATCAGTATCGGTACTATTTCGAGAGTGCAAAGATAAGTAATTAAATAAAACTTCGGAAACTGATATTCATCTAGAATTGCGATTCCGGTCTTTAGCATGCGGAATGCGAACAGTACAAAGATGATACATAACACGCCCCAAATGATGTAACGGCCATGTTCATTGGTGGCTAGGCTGAGCAACAGAACAGCGGGGATAAAAATTAAGGAAGCGTTGAAATAACATAAATATAACACGGAGATGTATTCCCTAGCCATACGTTTGGTCTGGAAAACAAGAGCCAGCATGCGAGTCACGAGTATCTTGATCGAGAACAGCACGAGGACAAAAAGGGATAGCCATACAAAGCCTTGGAACCCCAATTCCTTGTGGATGCCGGTTAAATGTGCTGATAGCAAGTAGAGGAACAGACCGCACGAAAAACCGAAAAGAATGTATAAGAAAACAAAGGGCCACGAGCTAAAGAGGTTGTCTTCTTTGTTGATTTGTGCCAATACTCGGTCGCTATAAAATGCTTGGACGATCTGTGCTGATTCGGTAGGGAAGACCGCCTTGATGATGCCCAAAAACAAAAGCATCAATGCAAAAACACCCAGCACCCACGTATCGCGATATGTTTTGGGGCTACCAGCGAACGTAGCTTCCTGTTGCGTATTCGCAAAATCTATCCAGCGCATGAAATCCCCGTGTTCCACGGTAATCAGCTTACGGATACTATCCAGCAGCTGATTGGGACGCTCGGGGTCGGGAGCCATGATAAAAAGGTGTTTCGACTCCGGTACGGCCTGAACGGTGTCCGTTACCATTTCGGCTTGGGTGGTTGCATAAACCCCGATGGGGGGCCATGTCCCGATGAGCGTTACGAAAAACCAAATGATGTGATAGTGCTTCATGTGTTTCCTTCGCTGCAAAGATAGTGTTTCTCGTGAGCAAGTGAGCGTGTTTGAAGTGTTGTATGTCTGGTTATTTTCTGGGGTATGATTAAAATTACATGTTTCGGTTCACATAAAGTCATAAAGAAAGCTATTTGGCGTCTGTGGGGGATTATTCCTTAAAACAGGAAGCTGAACGTGAACGTGTTATTTTCAAGATTTACATAATCCATTAATTTATTCGTATTTTTGACGGGCTTACTAATGAAATGTTTATGCAGCATACGCTGAAAATCCATGGCACCTTTTTGTTCCTACTTTTGGTTGGATTCGTTAGGGGTCAATCTGTCGGGGAAGTCGATTTCTCGGGTACAATTGGCAAGTACGACACCAGCTTCGATGGTGTGGGGCCGCGCGTGTATTTTCTGCCCCCCCCAGCGACGAAGGAAGAGCAACTCAGCGACCGATACGAAGCTAAAATAGCCGAAAGTGAGGTCGTACGCGAATACTTAGATAACCTAAAATATACCATCCGGCTTAATGATGTGGGTAATATCAATGGGACACTTGCCCAAATGGAATCCCAACTGGATGATAAGACGAGTATGGAAGGCCTTGTTTTGAAGGAAATAGCGAAACAAACAGCACGTAACAACGTGGACATGGTTGCTAACCTTGAAAATTACCTAGCTAAGGAATACCTGAGCATTGGCAACGTAAAGGAAGCCATCATATTTTTCGAAACCGCATTATACGCCAAAAGTAGTCTTGGTAAGCGCGAGGACGTGGATCTGCTCACCCACAACTTGGCCATCGGATACGAATACCTCCAAAACCTGGGACGGGCAGAAGCTTTGCACCGCGAGTTGCATGGGCGGGCAGTAGCGGCTCGAAATAACGCCCAACAGGCCCAAAGTTTGGCAAACTTAGCCTTGATTAAGGCCAAGCGAGGCAATTACCAGGAAGCGGAGCATGATTTAATACGTACCGTTATTCCGATGGTAAGACGGGCCAATAACAGCAGGGGCCAAGTAGCCGCTTTGATTACATTGGCCGAGGTCTACAACTTACAAAACCGCTACCCCGAAGCTCAATGGTTTCTCGTGCAGGCTAAGCAAATAGCGTTACAGCAGGGTTTCGATACCGTGATGCCCGAGATAATTTTCAACCTGGCAGAAAATAAAAAAGAGGCGGGAAACCCCCGGGTTGCCATCCAGGAATATGAAGAGGCAGACGATTTGGTAAAGGACCAAAGCGATAGGTTGTTTGGTATGCAGCTTGCCATTCAGGATGCTCTAGGTGATTTGTACCACCAGTCTGGTAATTACGAACAGGCAGCCACCGCACTCAGTCGGTACGACGCGCTGAAAAACCGCTTCTTCCACCGTTCGTTTTCCGCAAACAATTAGCCTGAGGGCTACTATCGGTTTAAAAGGAGCTTTGACGCCGGGTTCGGTCTGTTACGCTTCGGCTCGGAATGGGCAATCACAACGTTGTTTCGAGGAAACTGAAAAATACCACAAAATAGGTATTGCTCCTGTCTACCTCTCTGTCTTATCTTTGATGGTATCAATAACACTGTTTCTTTATTTAATCAACCTATTCCTTTTTTATGCATCTGCCGATAAAAGTGCATGCTTTAAGCCAGTAACAATTAAAGGCAGATGCTTCCTCTTCGTAGGATATATAGTAAAGGGTATTAAACGTGTGTTTTTTGTTTGGTAAGCCGTGGCGGTTCGCTGTTGCGGCTTTTTTTATGTTGTGTTTTCTTCTTCTAAAGGAGAGGGGGCAGATCTAACAGGTATTTCCTCTATACTGATTCAGAATTGAAAACGGCATTAAAACTTGGCCACTTCTTTTCGGATGCGACTCAGCGAGGTATCCGTGATGCCGAGATAGGAGGCGATGTGTTTAAGTGGTGCTTGAAGAAGCAGTTGGGGGTGACGTTGTTGCAGGGTCAGGTACCGTTGGGTAGCGGAGTCGGTAATCATCGACACGGAACGCAGTTTGAACTGGAAGAGACTTTGTGCCATCCACGAACGACCCCATTCGCTGAATGCAGGGATGCGGAGGAACAATTGCTGGAAGATCGGGTATTCGATTTTCCATGCGGAGATATCGGTCAGTGCTTGCATATTTTCCAAGGCCGGGACATGCTGGAATAAGGAAACCACATCAATAGCAATCTCCCCTACACCGGTAAATCCGGTCGTGATGTCTTGTCCCTCGTAGTCGTATACATAAGAGCGAACGAGGCCCTCCTCGACACAAAAATAGGCATTGGCAACCTGTCCCTTTTGCAGGAGGTAACCGCCTTTGACGAAGGTAACTCGCTCGTGGGCCTTTGCAATGGTGTCCAACTCTTGCTTTGATAGGGCGTCACTATAATAGATGGTTTCGAAAATAGGAGCCATGGTTGTGTTGGTTTTAATTCATTGTTGGTCCCCCGGATAGAGGCAGATAACCGCTCTGGTCGGAGGTTCTACATGTCAAACCTAGGTAAAATCAGGGTGTAATGCAATAGGTTAGCTGAAAACATACCGAAAAACGTACGAAATCTAATTGAAACGTATCCTTCCTTTTATTCGCATTTATTAGCATTACTGTTTCGGATGTTATCATTCGCTTTCGGGAAAAGTGTAAAAGACTTATCTTGGCCACATCGGTCATGAATGGACGTGAACCGGGTGAATTTTAGGGGTGATAGTTATGGGTTCAAAAAACATTGTTTGTTTTGGGGAGGTTTTGTGGGATATGTTGCCTTCGGGTAAACAGCCCGGAGGGGCTCCTATGAACGTGGCTTATCATTTTAGTCGGCTAGGTATGCGCAGCAACATCATTAGCCGTATCGGCAACGATGATGCCGGGGAGGAGTTATGTGCTTTCCTCAGTCGTATCGGACTGTCAACGGAATTCATTCAAGTAGATGATAGCCATGATACGAGTAGTGTATTGGCTCACGTAGGCAACGACAACGAAGTTACTTATGATATTGTGGCTCCGGTTGCTTGGGACTTTATTACGTACGAAGAGCGTTTTTCAGGTTTGGTAAAGCAGGCCGACGTATTGGTATACGGTAGTTTGGCTAGCCGCAATCCGGCCAGCCGCGATACGTTGCTACGCTTGGTCGACCAAGCTCGATACCGAGCGTTCGACGTCAACCTGCGAGCTCCACATTACACCCAGGAAACTTTGGAACTGCTCCTTGGCAAAGCCGATATGGTCAAATTGAATGCTCATGAACTGGCTGAGCTTGCAACTTGGTATGCTGGCACATCCGCGGATGAGCGGGAGCAGGTAAGTCGCTTGCAACAAAGATATGGCATTGCGGAGGTCATCGTTACCAAAGGAGCGAATGGGGCTTCGTATTATACTGATTCAGCCCAATACAATTGTCCGGCTGTTCGGGTGGAGGTCAAGGATACGGTAGGTAGTGGAGACTCCTTTTTGGCGGCATTCCTCATGCAGAAGCTAAACGGAGAGTTTGGTAATCGCATTCTCGAATACGCGACAGCACTGGCAGCCTATGTAACTACACAGTCTGGAGCCTGCCCGATCTACACCATCGCCGATATCAACCGATTCGTAAAGGAGGCCTATCCGGAAAGGTAACCTTCTGCTAAGGCCTCCATAAAAGTGGCAACGTGCCACTATTCTGGTAATTACAGTCCGAAAACCTCTTTAACCCGATCTGCGTAATCTAGCTTTTCCCATGTAAATAGTTCAACATCGAGAGTCTTCTTGTCTCCGTTAGCATTTTCAAAGGTTTTGGATACCGTCTGCGGTTCCCGGCCCATGTGTCCGTATGCCGCAGTTTCCGAGTAGATGGGCTTGCGCAGTTTCAGCCGCTGCTCGATACCGTATGGTGTCAAATCAAACAGGTCGCCGATGATATTTGCGATTTCCCCGTCGGAGAGCTTGACTTTTGACGTACCATAGGTATTCACATAGATGCCCATGGGGTCTTTTACCCCAATGGCATAAGATAATTGCACGAGCAATTCATCGGCTACACCGGCGGCCACGAGGTTTTTGGCAATATGGCGGGCGGCATACGCTGCGGATCGGTCTACTTTGGAGGGATCCTTGCCGGAGAAAGCACCGCCACCATGGCCGCCTTTGCCACCATAAGTATCCACGATGATCTTGCGACCGGTCAGCCCGGTATCGCCGTGCGGTCCCCCAATCACAAATTTTCCGGTCGGGTTGATGTGATAGGTAATGTCGTCAGTAAATAGGCGCTGTAGAGAAGGTTTGAGTTGTGATTTGACACGGGGCACCAGGATATGGATGATATCGTGCTTGATTTGCGCTAGCATTTCGGCTTCCGCAGCAAAGTCATCATGCTGGGTAGACAC
>CAZXSL010000005.1:16221-42198 GCA_964643235.1 uncultured Sphingobacteriaceae bacterium
GTTTTTCGTGCCGTGAAGGATGAGATTGCCGTTGTCGTCGTATTCAAGCGTTACCTGAGCTTTTGAATCGGGGCGTAGATACTTGATTTCATTGTCTTCCCGGCGCAATGCAGCTAATTCGTAAAGCAAGCGATGGGAGAGATCCAATGCCAAGGGCATGAGGTTCTCGGTTTCATTGTTGGCATAGCCAAACATGATCCCCTGGTCGCCCGCACCCTGCTCCAGCTTGTTTTGTCGATCTACACCTTGGTTGATATCGGGCGACTGCTCGTGGATAGCAGAAAGGATTCCGCAGGAGTTTGCCTCAAACATGTATTCAGATTTCGTGTAGCCAATGCGCTCGATGACTGCACGTGTGATCTTTTGTACGTCTAGGTAGATGGATGACTTGACTTCCCCGGCAAGTACGACTTGACCGGTGGTTACCAAGGTTTCGATTGCCACTTTAGAATCGGCATCCCAAGCCAAGAAATTATCGATCAGCGCATCCGAAATTTGATCCGCTATTTTGTCCGGATGTCCTTCCGAGACAGATTCTGAGGTAAATAGATAAGGCATAAATTTTTTCGCTACGTATTTATTGTGTGACGATTAGCTATGCATGTGGGTAGTGATGAAAATGCTGAAAATTGCCAAGTAAAGAAAGGTGTTAGCACTTTTTTACCGTGGTTGCAATCTTATACAAGCCGATAGGCCCGCCATAAACAAATCGATCCACATTCTGCGGGTCAAACATAGAAAAACTTATGCTTATTTCCAAAGCGAAACAGTCTCCATATCTGCCTAACACGGGACGATAAGTTTTTTGTAACGAATTTAATGTCGTAATTTTCCACCATGGTTTTAAACCCGGAATCTTTCTTAGTTGACGTTCGGAAAATAGTTTTTGTCATCAACCCTATTTCGGGTGGACGGAAAAAAGATGGTTTTGAGCATAGGGCTAGAAACCAGTTTGCCAAAATGAACGTCGATTTGGCCTTTGCTTACACCGAACACCCGGGGCATGCCCACGAATTGGCTCTTGAGGCGGTTCGCAATAATGTACATATCGTTGTAGCCGTGGGCGGCGATGGAACCATCAACGAAGTCGCCTCGGCATTGTACGGTACGGAAGTAGCGCTGGGTATTATCCCCGAAGGATCGGGTAATGGATTAGCACTCTATCTGGGGATACCACTCAATGAACGGGCGGCACTCAGGCGACTCAGCAAGTTTGAAACCACCACGATCGATACGGGAATAATCGAAGGACACCCGTTTTTCAATATGGCCGGTATAGGATTCGATGCCAAAGTAAGCGACCGTTTCGCCCACGAGAAATTTCGCGGACCTTTGGGTTACCTCCGTACCATCCTCGCTGAGATTGGGAAATACCAGCCCAAACATTACAAATTAGAAATCGATGGTGTCAGCTACGAACGCGAAGCATTTATGATCTCCGTGGCCAACTCTCCACAATATGGCAACAATGCCTACATCGCGCCCAATGCGTCGATTACGGACGGGGTCCTCGACATTTGTATTATCCACAAGTTCCCATTGTACTCCCTTCCGATAATGATTTTCCACCTGTTTGCCAAAACTGCCGATCAATCCGAATATCTTGAAATCATCCCGGGCAAGTCAATCGTCATTGAGCGGGAAGACGAAGGCCCTGTGCATGTAGACGGCGAGCCGAAAGAGTTCAGCAAAGTGCTTACCATCTCGGTCCGTCCTGTAAGTTTGCATGTTATTAGTTGATTTTCTCTTTATTTATCATAGGTTTGTAGGGCGTAACGTGAAACATGTAGGTTTGTCCAACTGGATATTACACATGAGTAAGCAAAAGAAACAACGATATAGCGGAATTGTATATTCGACGGATACCGATTTCGAATACGATGAGGACGATGGCTCGGAAGTGGTTGACACACTGCCTAATAACCAGCAGAAGCTAACTGTTATGCTGGATCGGAAAGCTCGAAAAGGCAAGGCCGTAACCTTGGTAACCGGTTTTGTGGGAAGTAAGGATGACTTGGAAGCCTTGGGTAAACGGCTTAAACAGAAGTGTGCAGTAGGCGGGGCGGTCAAAGACGGAGAAGTTATTATTCAAGGTGATTTTAGGCAGCGTGTCGTACAGTTATTGGCCGAAGAAGGATACAAAGCAAAAATATCCGGAGGATAGCAGAATATATCGGATGAAGGGAAACTGTGTGTTTTCCATGTCCCAAATAATTGTCTCCGTGACCGTTGCACGGTTTGGTCACGACCTAAGGCCGTTTTAATAGCCTGACGTTATTTAAAATGTTATTTAGAGATGGATGTAAATTTTATGGTATTAATTTGCAATTACAAAAAAAAATAGTTTTCATTGTAAAAAATTACTTAGCTGAACGGAAGCTAAGGAGACGGAAAATAGAGGAAGGGTGTTGATGCCGCTGCTGCGCATCCGTTCCGGAAATGTGGTAGAACTAACAACAATTATTACAATTAATTTAACTTTAGTTTAAAACAGGTCTGTTGCTTTGCACAGCATATGGAAGGCAACATACATTATGAATAAATTATAGCCTAGCATAAAATCAAATTACAAGAATCATATTTATTACAACAGTAAAATCTAAAAATTACAAAAATGGCAAACGCACCAAAAACAAGCACAGCTAAACAGGAAAAAAGCAAGAGTTCGGGTTCAAACCTTTTTGCGAGCCTGGCGATTATTATTTGTTTCGTCATAGGGGCATTGGTCTGGTCGAAAATCATGGGTGACCCGAATAACTTTATTGACAATGACCCGGCAAACCAGCCCAAACCAGGGAACTATTTCGGGATGGTTTACCACGCTGGATACGTTGTACCGGTACTATTGGGTTTGTTCCTAATGGTATTCGTTTTCGCTATCGAGCGCTTCATCGTCATCGGCCGTGCATCCGGTAAAGGTAACGTAGGCAACTTTGTCCGCAAGGTACAGTCGTTGATTGGAACGGGCAACATCGATTCAGCTATTGCTGAGTGTGACAAGCAAAAAGGTTCCGTCGCAAACGTAATCAAGTCCGGATTGTTGAAATACAAGGACGTATCCTCGGATCCGAACGTGAACACGGAGCAAGCCACCGTCGCCATCCAAAAGGAGATTGAGGAAGCGACTGCATTGGAAATGCCGATGCTGGAGAAAAACCTGACCGTTATGGCTACCCTGGTATCCATCGGAACACTCGTTGGTCTATTGGGAACGGTAACGGGGATGATTCGTGCGTTCGCGGCTTTGGCCACGGGCGGCGCGCCAGACTCTGCAGCCTTGGCAAACGGTATCTCCGAGGCTCTGGTAAACACGGCCACGGGTATCGCGACATCGACATTTGCAATTATCTTCTACAACATCTTTACGTCTAAGATTGATACCCTGACGTACTCGATTGACGAGGCCGGCTTCTCCATTGTGCAGACATACGCCGCTTCACACAAGTAATAGGTATGAAAAAATATTGTCCACGGTTTTATGGAATCGTGGGCAATAATTCATCTTATTATTGAAACCAAGAAGAAAAAGAAAATTAAAGCGTATATATAATGGCAAGGGCAAAAGTAAAAAGAGCAAGTACGACGATTGATATGACTGCCATGTGCGACGTATCTTTCCTGCTGCTGACATTCTTCGTGTTGACGGCTACGGCGCGGCAACCTGAACCTCTGCCGGTGGATACACCCGCATCAGTGACCCAAATCAAAATCCCTGACGATAACTTCGGGATGATTACCGTGGGCGAAGGCGGAAAGTTGTTCTTCGGTGTCAGCGGGCCAAATACCCGGGTGCGCATGCTGGAATTGATGTCGGAAAAATACCAAATTCCGTTTACCGATGAGGAAAAGGTGCGGTTTAGCTTGATGGATTCCTTCGGTGTACCTATCGGCAACCTCAAGCAGCTGATTGCAATGGACATGCAAGACCGGACACGTCCGGGCTTGCAACCGGGCATACCGAACGACACTACGGAGAACCTCTCCAATGAGATGTATCACTGGATCCATTCCGGAAGGACAGCTACTGCACAGTTAAACGATGAGCAGATGCGTGTATCCATTAAAGGTGATGCGGACGAGAAGTATCCGGATATCAAGAAAGTCATCGATATCCTGCAAAGCCAGGGGTTGAACAGATTTAGCTTGATCACCAGTTTAAAAACCATGTAATGCCGAATAGGCAGATATTGTTTGTACAAAAAGTTTAAAAGACAATGGCAGAATTAAAACAAGGTGGCGGAGACAAGGACGGCGGCAAAATCAGAAGTAAGAAAGAAGGAGGTAGGGTAGACCTTACCGCTATGGTCGACCTTGCGTTTCTGCTGATTACGTTCTTCATGCTGACAACCTCCCTTAACCGGCCCAACGCAATGGATGTGACGGTGCCGGATAAAAACCAAGAGGACCCAGAGGATCGGATGGACGTAGCACATAACCGTACTGTGACCCTCTTACTAGGGTCAGATGACAAAATTGTATGGTACATGGGCGAGTTTGATGACCCGTTGGAAGGACCGGAAACAGTAGACTTCGGAGCAGATGGAATTCGGGAAGTGCTGCTGCGGAAATTGAAGGAAATCCCACAGACAACCGGCAGTGACATGATTACGATCATCCGTCCGAGTGAGCACTCGACCCACAGAAATCTGGTAGAGATACTCGACGAGATGAAAATCGTCGATGCGCAGATTTTTACCCTGGGAACTATATTGCCTTTCGAGATTGAGTTTCTTAAAGAGCATGGTTTATATAATGAATAAGGCGAGAGCATGTTGAATCTCCAAAAAACTAAAAATATAAGTTCATATGATAGGGTCTAAATTAGATATATTCAAAAAAGAGTGGATGGAGGTCGTATTTGCCGGACGTAACAAAGAGTACGGCGCCTACGATCTGCGGAAGCTCGCGCCTAAGGCGACCAACATCGGCTTGGTTGTAGCCTCGTCAGTCTTCGTACTGGCTTTAGCAGCACCATCCATAGCGCGGTGGCTGGGCGTAACCGAAGAAAGGGTGATCGAACAACGCATTATAGAGACAGAAGTTGAGTTGTTCGAACCACCTCCGATTGACGAGGAGCAGCCACTGCCCCCTCCACCGGTAGAACCACCACCGCCACGCGTAGACCAAGTCAGGATGCCTGAAATGGTTGTTGTACCAGCGGAAGAGGTGCGCGACGAGGAACCGCCAACGGTAGAAAAATTGAAGTTGGCTGACCCAGGGTCCAAAACTATCGCTGGTGACCCTAATGCGGCTATCCGCATCGATATGCCTGTGGGAGAAGGTAAAATCGACGCCGAAGTGACAGAATCGTCTGGAAACGTAGACCAGATCTTCGAATCGGTAGAGGTTTCGCCAGAGCCGCCAGGTGGGCTTAACGCATTCCGCGAATGGATTGGACGAAATTATCGGTACCCACAAGCAGCTATCGATAACGGTATCAACGGTACGGTAGAAGTGTCTTTCGTAGTGGAACGCGACGGAAGCTTGACCGACATCCGGGTTAACCGGGATTTGAAGTTCGGTACCGGAGAAGAAGCCGTTAGGTTGTTGAAAACAGCAGCTAAATGGCAGCCTGGAATCCAAAACGGACGTCCCGTACGGGTGGCATATACGTTGCCGATTCGTTTGGCAACACAATAACAACAAAAAAGAGGGTTTTTACGTTGACGTATAACAAAGATAACGGAAATTCTTACCCAAACAGACAGAAATCGCCGACAAAGCGATTTTTGTCTGTTTTAGGGCTGTTCATGTTCGGGTTTTATTTCGTGCTTGGACTGGTTATTATTTTTTGGAAGGATATGCCCTTGGATATGGATAGCAACCTGCGTATGCTGTTCGGTGCGCTGCTGATTATTTACTCGTTCTTTCGGTTTGTCAGGCTCTGGCAAAACCGGGCTTAGCAAGGCACTTATAATCCAAAGGTAATGTGGAGTGTGGGTTAAAGAAATAGGGAAACCGGGAGTAAGGAGTCCTTCGGGAACAATTTGAAATCCGGAACGGAAACAAGTTGAGTAAAATATCTGAAGGTGTTAGTAACCATATCCCTGTAAAAGCAACGATTTTTTTCATAACTATGAAAAAATTACTAATATTACCGCCAGTTATTCTGGTTTACCTGTTGGTTCAGGCGTGTACGGACGCGCCCACTAAAGAAAGGCAAACCATTTTGACCGGAGCCGCGAGGGTTGTGGTGGATGAAGGACTTCTTCCGATTATGGAAGACCAATTGAAAGTTTTCCAAAATAGCTATACAAATAGCGGCCTTGAATTGCTAGGCTTGCCGGAGCGAAGAGCTGTCAGCGCGTTGTTGAACGATACGGCCGAAATTGCCATATTGACAAGGCTACTGACACCCGATGAGCACGCTTACTACGAAGCTAGGCAGTTTAGTCCTCGTGTGCATCAGATTGCAACCGATGCGGTGGCTTTGGTCGTTCATCAGTCATCATCCGATTCGACCGCAAGGGTCTCAGACCTTATCAAGATTATGTCTGGGGATACTTCCGGAGATATCGATAGGTTGGTGTTTGACAACCCCAATTCGAGTACTGTTCGGTATCTGATGGAATTGGCACAAGTGGACACACTTCCCAGCACAGGTGTGTATGCCTTGCAATCAAACCGAGAGGTGTTAAAATATGTTAACGAGAATCCCGGAACGATTGGCGTTGTCGGTATCAATTGGGTTATTCGAACTGATAGTACAACCGCCCAATATGTTAATAATATTCGGTTGATGGGAGTTCAGAACATTGAAGGACAGTTAGGTAGCGATGCTTTTTATAAGCCGAGCCAATCTAATTTAGCTGAAGGCTTGTATGCATTGGCGCGTCCCGTTTACATTATTAACGCAGAGCCAAGGGCTGGTTTAGGCATGGGTTTTGCGGCCTTTTTAACCGGAGAACGCGGGCAACGTATTATTTTAAGGTCAGGTTTGATGCCTGACAGTTTGCCCGGGAGGGAGTTGATTTTGCGCACAGGACGCGCGAATTAACAATAAGAATTGAACTGTAATACTAAATAATTAAGATGAAAAGAATGAAAAAAGGAATAGTATTGGGACTGGCCCTTTCCTTTGCTTTGACAGGTTTGCAAGCCCAGAACATCGACGATGCAAAACGCGCGATTGATGCAGAACAATATGCCAAAGCAAAAGGGATATTGGAAGATCTGGTAGAGAAGACAAGCAGGCGTGGTGGAGAGAACTATTTTTGGCTAGGACGTGTTCATTTAGTCAACGAGAACTTGGATTCAGCACGTATTGTGTTTAACCAAGGGCTGGAAGCCGATCCTAAAAACCAACTTAATCAAGTAGGTTTGGGTATCCTTGATCTGTATAGTGGTAACCAAAGCGCAGCCGAGACGAAGTTTGCCGAGGCTACCCGTAACCTAGGCAGAAGGGATTACCAGGAGCTTTACCAAATCGGTCGTGCGTACATTGACGCCCCACAGCCGGATTATGGCCGGGCAATCAAGTATTTGGAAGAAGCAAAAGTAAAAGCTCCAAAAGATGCATTGATTCCGTTGGCTTTAGGCGATGCCCATTTTGAAAACAACAAAAGCTTGGCATATCGAAATTATCGTGATGCAACTACGTTAGACAATACCCTGGTGCGTCCCAAAGTGCAATTGGCGGTAATATCCAGAGGTTCCCATGCTTGGGAAGAAGCCATTGCTGATTTGAAGAGCGTGGTCGAAGAGCACCCTGATTACGCACCGACTTACCGTGAACTGGCCGAAACATACAATGCATGGTCAAACCGGGCTACTACTAAGGAAGTATATGCGGAGCGTAATAAAATAGCGCTGGACTATTACAAGCAGTATATGGACAAAACCGACTATTCGTTGGATAACCGTATACGGTATGCCGACTTCTTGGTATACACGGACGCTTACGAAGAGCTACAGGAGCAAGCTGCGCAATTGGCTCAAATCGAGGACGTGAACCCTAAAGTGCTACGTTATTTGGGCTATGCAGCCTATGAGAACGAAGAGTATGCTGAAAGTTCTGACGCATTACGGAGGTTATTCCAGCGCATTGAGGAAGATCGTATTATCTCGCGTGACTACTTGCACCTAGGTCTGGCAAACTTGAAGTTGGCTGGAGCCAATGGCGCAGATTCACCTGAAAGTGCTGCATTGGTCGACGAAGCTGTTGATAACTTGGTTAAAGCTGTAGCTATGGACTCTACGATTGCTGACCGCCTACAAGGCTACGGTATGGATTTCTTCGACAACAAGCAGTACGCATACGCGGCTAAAGTATTTGAAGTAGCAGCTAACACAGAAAGTTCGATGAACTACGTGACGGATAACTACTACTTCGGTCTTGCATCGTACTATGCAAACGCTACGGCTATGAGTGCCGGTGGCGAAAAAGATGTTGAATCGTTAAAGAAAGCCGATGCAGCATTTGCAAAAGTCATCGAGCGCGCACCAGAAATTTTGATGCCTTACAGCTTCCGGGCAGAGGTAAACAAGTTGTTGGATGATGAGACTCAATCCCAACGGTTGGCTTTGCCGTATTTAATACAATATTATGAAGCTGCACAAGCTGAAGGTGGAGACGATCTGGTTCGTGCCAAAGGTGCATTGGCCAATTACTATAACGAATTGGCTTTTACAGCAGTCAACAACGAGCAATACGAAGAAGCCCGTAACTTGTTAGCGGAAACCCTGAAGTATGATCCGGAAAACGCATGGGCGAAGGAAACCATCGTTTTGTTGGAACCTTAGTCGTTAATTACAAATACAATATAAGAAGCACCGGATGGCACAGCCCGTTCGGTGCTTTCTTTCGTTAAAGTGGATACCCTGAAGGATTCGAACCGGCTTTGTATGCTTTTACAATTGGGGAATTACTAATGCGTACATTTACGAATTGCTCCATCGTCGTTTCCCATTATCTCGGTCTGCGCGGGCCTGCGAAATAACTTTATGGTTTGCTTTCGTGATTGTACGTTCGCTTTTAGCTTACAAAGGCTCAGTGTGGCATCTGTCGCTTTTTTGTTGCGAGCCAAGCGCTTAAATTTGCATTGGAATATTACGGCAATTTGCCTAAGTTTGTCGAAAATTCGTTTTAATTAGTAACGGCATGGAAGAAGTAGTTAGCACCTCGAACGATTACCTACCGATATTGTTCCAGTTTATAGTAGCACTTGGCTTCGGCGTGGGTACGATTGTGGCAACCCATTTGCTCGGGCCTAAGGTTCGTACCGAACAAAAATTAGGAGCCTTCGAGTCTGGTGTGGAAGTAATTGGCGACGCCCGTAAGCCCTTTGCGATCAAGTATTTTTTGGTTGCTATTTTATTCGTTGTCTTCGACGTAGAGGTTATTTTTATGTACCCGTGGGCAGTCAATTTCCGCGAGATGGGACTGGATGGTTTGTGGAAGATGGGCATCTTTTTAGGCGTGTTGGTCTTGGGTCTGATATACGAAGTCAAGAAGGGTACATTGGAGTGGGATTAATCGGTTGTTAGAAAGATTCTAAATAAGATTATTGGCCCAATTTAGATGCAATAAGCATTATATATATCGTATTTTTGCAACTCATCGGTCCATGTAGGACTAGGTGGGTTTTTTGTTTCTGAAAACATTCAAATAGGAGAAGGTATGAGTGATATCAAGTTAGCGGAAGCGCCTCCGGGTGTTGAGGGTTCTGGCTTTTTTGCGACGACACTTGATAAGGCGATAGGTTTGGCGCGAGCCAATTCACTTTGGCCCTTGCCGTTTGCGACGTCCTGTTGCGGGATTGAGTTCATGGCTACGATGGGTTCTACTTATGACTTGGCCCGTTTCGGAGCTGAGCGTCCAAGTTTCTCGCCTCGACAAGCCGATATGCTGTTGGTAATGGGTACCATTGCCAAAAAAATGGCGCCAGTGCTTAAGCAAGTGTATTTGCAGATGGCAGAACCTCGCTGGGTAATCGCCGTGGGTGCATGCGCGTCCAGTGGCGGTATATTTGACACCTACTCGGTACTTCAAGGTATTGACGAGATTATTCCCGTGGATGTGTACGTGCCGGGCTGCCCACCGCGGCCGGAAGCAATCCTTGACGGTGTTATGCGTTTGCAGGAGATCGTGAAGAGCGAAAAACTGAACAGGCGGCAGACTCCGGAGTATAAGGCACTCCTGGAAAGTTATGGAATACAGGTAGATTAGCATGGGTAAATTAGATAATACGACGGTTTTGGTGCGCTTGCAAGAGCGTTTCGATACAAATATCTGGAACGTCAGTGAGCCGTATGGCTTTTTGACCGTAGAGACTGATAAGGAGCACATCTTGGATGTCTTGGAGTTCTTGAAGACCGACCCCGACCTGCAGTTCAATTTCCTGACCGATATAACCGCGGTACATTATCCAGATGATGACAAGGAATTTGCCATCGTATATCATGTGCATTCTATGCGCAAGGGTGCCCGTGTGCGGATCAAAGTGTTTGTGGAAGGACCATACCCGGCTATCCCAACCGCGACCACACTATGGAATGGAGCTAACTGGATGGAGAGGGAAACATACGACTTTTTCGGTATCCAGTTTGTCGGCCACCCAGACCTTCGACGGATATTGAATGTGGACGATATGGAGGTGTTTCCCATGCGCAAGCAATACCCGCTTGAGGACCCCAATCGTGTTGACAAGAAGGATTATTTCTTTGGCCGGTAATTGATAATTATTAGACGTAAAGAAGATGAGCGATAAATTCCTAACCCCCACCCCAGCTAACAAGCCCGTTGTCACAGACAACGACTTGCAGGACGAATTGTTTACCCTCAACTTAGGACCTACGCACCCGGCTACGCACGGTGTGTTCCAAAACGTGCTCCAGGTCGATGGCGAGCGGATCGTCAGCGGGGTGTCTACAATTGGTTATATCCACCGGGCTTTTGAAAAAATCGCTGAACATCGTCCTTTCTACCAAATTACGACATTGACAGACCGGCTGAACTACTGTTCTTCGCCCATTAACAACATGGGGTGGCACATGACAGTCGAGAAGTTGCTCAATATCGAGATCCCTAAACGGGTACAATATATGCGGGTCATCGTCATGGAGCTCGCACGCATAGCGGATCACATTATCTGTAACGGGATTCTCGGTGTGGATACCGGGGCGTTTTCGGGATTTCTTTACGTGATGCAGGAGCGCGAATTTATCTATGAGATTTTTGAGGAGATATGTGGGGCACGGTTGACAACCAATATCGGTCGAATTGGCGGGTTTGAGCGTGATTTCAACGACGTAGCAATTGCCAAAATCAAGGAATTTATCAAACGGTACCCACCAGTACTGGAGGAGTTCGAAAACCTTTTTGACCGCAATCGCATATTCATCGAGCGTACGGCTGGTGTTGCTGCCGTTACACCGGAGGATGCTTTGAGCTACAGCTGGACCGGGCCTATATTGCGCGCTACGGGCGTGGATTATGATGTGCGCGTGGCTGAGCCGTACTCCTCGTACGACGAATTCGATTTCGATATCCCTGTGGGTACGAATGGCGACGTGTATGACCGTTACCTCGTGCGCAACCGCGAAATGTGGGAAAGCCTTCGCATTATTGAGCAAGCTGTGGAAAAACTGGAAAAGGAACCAAAAGGTGTTTTCCATGCCGACGTGCCTGAGTTTTATTTGCCTCCGAAGGAGCAAGTTTACAACAACATGGAAGCGCTGATCTATCATTTCAAGATTGTAATGGGTGAGGTCAATACGCCTAAATCGGAAGTGTACCACTGTGTGGAGGGTGCTAACGGCGAGCTAGGTTTTTATCTCATCAACGATGGCGGACGTTCTCCGTATCGCCTGCATTTCCGCCGCCCATCGTTTATCAATTATCAAATGTACGCACCTATGAGTAGTGGTATGCTACTTTCGGATGCGATCATCAATATGAGTAGTCTAAACGTTATAGCCGGAGAACTCGATGCTTAGTGTAAAACATAACGAACCCGTGGAATTTTCGGACGAGCTGCTCGGAAAGTTTGCCGAAATCGTCAAACGCTACCCCGAAGGGCGCCAGAAATCAGCGCTGCTTCCTATCTTGCACGAGGTGCAAGCCCAATACGGTTGGGTTAGCGTACCCGCTATGGACAAGGTGGCGGCCTATTTGGATTTGGAAGAAATCGAGGTGTATGAGGTAGCAACGTTCTACACGATGTACTTCTTGGAGCCAAAGGGTAAATACGTGCTTGAAGTGTGTCGTACCGGACCTTGCTGTCTGGTTGGAGCCGAGCGAATCATGGCACATATTGAAAAGAAACTGGGCGTCAAAGCCGGAGAAGTAACACCCGATGGACTGTTCAGTTGGCGGGGTGTGGAATGTATGGCTGCTTGCGGTTATGGCCCGGTCTTGCAAATCGGACCGGAATATACGTTCTACGAAAACCTGACCGAGGAAAGTGTGGACAAACTGATTGAGGAATTAAAGCAAAAAGCATCGGCTAGTGCTTGAATACCGAATAAGGATAGATAGCTGATTTATTATGGCTCGCAAATTATTACTAACCCATATCGATGTACCTGGCATTAACACCTATCAGGTGTACCGGGAAAAAGGCGGGTACCGTTCCGTGGAAAAAGCGTTGAAATCGATGTCGCCGGAAGACGTGGTTGAGGAAGTGAAAACTTCAGGGCTGCGCGGGCGTGGCGGCGCGGGCTTCCCGACGGGTATGAAATGGAGTTTCCTTGCTAAACCGGAAGGAGTACCTCGTTATTTGGTGTGTAATGCGGATGAGTCCGAACCAGGAACATTCAAAGACCGTTACCTGATGACGCATATCCCTCATGCCCTCATCGAGGGTATGATTGTATCGAGCTATGCGTTGGGAGCTAATACATCGTACATCTACGTGCGTGGCGAAATGATGCCACAAGTCCGCATTTTGGAGCGTGCGATTGCCGAAGCCAAGGAAGCCGGATTTTTAGGGAAGAATATATTAGGTACAGGCTATGACCTGGAACTGCACGTACAGCCCGGAGGAGGCGCTTATATCTGTGGTGAAGAGACTGCATTATTAGAGTCTTTGGAAGGCAAGCGCGGAAACCCACGCATCAAGCCGCCATTTCCGGCAGTATCGGGCTTATACAACTGCCCCACGGTAGTTAACAATGTGGAGTCAATTGCTTCGGTTGTGCCCATCATCAATGACGGCGGCGAGGAATACGCCAAAATCGGGATCGGGCGTAGTACGGGAACAAAATTGATTTCAGCAAGCGGCAACTTGGTAAGGCCCGGTGTTTACGAAATTGAATTGGGGCTTCCGGTCGAGGAATTTATCTATTCAGATGAGTATTGCGGAGGAATTGCCAATGGCAAACGCTTGAAAGCTGTGGTTGCCGGAGGATCATCCGTTCCGGTTTTGCCGGCCAATCTTATCAGCAAGACCATCTCTGGCGAAGCCAGGCTGATGAGCTACGAGTCCTTGGCCGAAGGTGGGTTTGAAAGCGGTACGATGATGGGATCAGGCGGGTTTATTGCTTTTGACGAAGATCAATGTATCGTACGTAATACGTGGAACTTTACCCGTTTTTACCATCACGAAAGTTGCGGGCAATGCTCACCCTGCCGTGAGGGAACGGGCTGGATGGAGAAAGTACTATACCGGTTGGAGCATGGGCAGGGCTCGTCATCGGATATCGACCTATTGGTCAATGTAGCGAAGAATATCGAAGGCAACACGATATGTCCGTTGGGCGACGCCGCCGCTTGGCCCGTGGCCAGTGCGATACGCCATTTCCGAGAGGAGTTTGAGTGGCATGTCAGTCATTCAGCAGAAGCGCAAACACGAAATTATGGATTGGCACATTATGCTGACCCATTGGAACCGGTAGTTTAGTTTTTAAGGAGGAAACATGGCAGAGGAGCAAAAATTCAAAGTAACCATTGATGGGATTCCGGTGGATGTAGCCCCGGGAACTACGATCATGAATGCCGCACGCCAAATAGGTGGGGATATTGTACCCCCGGCGATGTGCTACTACTCCAAACTGGAGGGTACCGGAGGTAAATGCCGCACGTGCCTGGTAAAGGTAAGCAAGGGCTCTGAAAAGGACCCGCGCCCGATGCCCAAACTGGTCGCTTCGTGCCGCACAACAGTCATGGATGGCATGGAAGTCCAGAACATTACCTCACCCGAGGTTATTGAAGCACGCAAGGGTGTGGTTGAGTTTCTGTTGATTAACCACCCTCTTGACTGTCCGATATGTGACCAAGCTGGCGAGTGTCACTTACAGGACTTGTCTTACGAGCACGGTGTGGAAGGTACCCGTTATGAGTTTAAGAGACGTACGTTCGATAAAATAGATATTGGCGATAAAGTGCAGTTGCACATGACACGTTGTATTCTGTGTTACCGTTGTGTGTACGTAGCCGACCAATTGACCGACAAGCGCGTGCATGGTGTCTTGGGCCGGGGTGATGCCGCAGAGATATCAACCTATATTGAAAATGTGATTGAAAACGATTTTTCGGGCAACGTGATTGACGTATGTCCGGTCGGCGCCTTGACAGACAAGACTTTCCGTTTCAAAAACCGGGTTTGGTTTACCAAGCCGGTAGAAGCACATCGCGATTGCCCTTCTTGTAGTGGCAAGGTAACACTGTGGTACAAGGGCGAGGAGGTTATCCGTGTGACGGCTCGCAAGGACGAATTTGGCGAAGTGGAGGAGTTTATCTGTAATACCTGCCGTTTTGACAAGAAAGCTACCTCGGATTGGGTTATCGAAGGTCCGCGCAAGGTAAAGAATACGTCTGTTATTTCGGCAAACCATTACGAGCAGTTGGCACCACCGCCGGTTATTAAAAAGAACCTGGAATTGCAGGAAGCAAACAAAGAACAGCTGAGCAGGAGCGAACGGCTTTTGTAAAGATATTAAACCAAAGATAAGCAGATAAAGGTATAGCTATGGAATTGGCTTTCGTTATAGAGAAATTTTTGCTGGTCACGATCATTTTCGTCATTACGCTGGTAATAGCGATGTATTCGACCTTGGCTGAGCGTAAGGTTGCCGGTTTTATGCAAGACCGGTATGGTCCGGATAGGGCGGGGCCATTCGGTATCCTGCAGCCGCTATGTGATGGCGGTAAGTTCTTCTTCAAGGAGGAAATCATACCGGCACATGCTCACAAGTCGCTATTTGTGTTGGGACCCATTATAGCTATTGTCACAGCTTGTGTGGGCAGTGCAGTTATCCCCTGGGGTCAAGACTTAATCATTGGCGATAGGGTCATTGCTTTACAAGTGGCGGATATTAATGTTGCCGTACTGTATATGTTCGGTGTGGTGGCGCTTAGCGTGTATGGTATTATGTTGGGTGGATGGGCGTCGAACAATAAGTTCTCGCTGATGGGTGCCGTGCGTGCTGCATCACAGAGTATTAGCTATGAAGTGCCCATGGGATTGGCTTTGATCGCATTGCTGATGGTAACCCAATCGTTGTCATTGAGGGAAATCGTGGTGCAGCAGGAAGGGTTCTTGAACTGGAATATTTGGGTACAGCCCTTGGGCTTCCTGATCTTTCTGGTATGTGCATTTGCCGAAACGAATCGAGTGCCATTTGATTTGCCCGAGTGTGAGACCGAATTAATCGGTGGATATAACCTGGAGTATTCGTCTATGAAATTGGGCTTGTACATGTTCTCGGAATACATCAATATGTTCGTTTCGTCAGCATTGATGGTCACCCTTTATTTTGGTGGGTATAACTTTCCGTTCATGGTTGAGCTATCGGCCTATTTCGCAGAGCAGGGTATTTCTTCCAATTGGGTCACGATTATCGGGGTACTCGTGTTTTTCCTGAAGATTTTTGCGTTTATCTTTTTCTTCATGTGGGTGCGTTGGACACTGCCGCGTTTCCGTTATGATCAATTGATGAACCTAGGGTGGAAGACATTAATCCCGTTGGCCATTGCCAACATTGTGTTGACCGCTGTGATTGTTTTACTGTTCGATCGATAATTAAACATGACAACCATGCAGTGTGCATGTGTGATAAAAAGGAATAAGATATGGAGCCGCTAACTAACCGAAAAAAGGTACTGGAGCAGAAGCCTATGAATTTCTGGGAGCGTATATACCTTCCGGCTATTTTTAAGGGGATGTCCATTACCTTAAAACATTTTTTCAAGCGCATCCCTACGGTTAAGTATCCCGAGCAAACGCGAAGCTACTCGAAGAACTTTAGGGGACAACATTCGCTGAAGCGAGATGAAGAAGGCAGGGAGCGTTGTACGGCCTGCGGCTTGTGTGCCCTGTCGTGTCCGGCTGAAGCCATTACGATGATTTCGGCCGAGCGTCAAAAGGGTGAGGAGCACCTGTATCGTGAGGAAAAGTATGCCGCCGTATACGAAATCAACATGCTACGGTGCATTTTCTGTGGTCTGTGCGAGGAAGCATGCCCGAAGGAAGCCATTTACTTAGACGGCCCTCACGTGACTGCAGACTACCTGCGCAAGGATTTTATCTACGGCAAGGACAAGTTGGTAGAGCCCAAATTTGACGTAAAAACCGGAAAAGAGCTAACTGCCTAAATTTAAGCGGGAGATTTAAACCATAAAAACGTATGAGCATCTTTTATTTTGTCGCTTTCCTCTCCATATTCTTTGCGTTGATGACCGTATTTACGAAGAATCCGGTGCATAGCGTATTGTATTTGGTTATCACGTTCTTCACGTTTACCGTCCATTATATTTTGCTGAACGCTCAATTTTTGGCGGCCGTGAATTTCATCGTGTACATGGGGGCCATCATGGTATTGTTCCTCTTCGTATTGATGCTGCTCAACCTGAACGAAGATACCGAACCATTGAAATCCAATTTAGTTAAGTTCATGGGCGCGATTGCCGGGTTATGTTTCCTGGTAACATTAGTAGGAGCCCTTCGACTGGTTGAGATAACCGGGCCTATGGGCGATGCTGGAGCATCGGAGGTCGGGCTTGTGAAGCCGCTAGGACGAGTACTGTTCAACGAGTTCCTCTTGCCGTTTGAGATTTCGTCAATCTTGTTGTTGACGGCGATGATAGGCGCTGTATTATTAGCAAAAAAAGACCCTAAGAAAGTATAATGGATAATCTAATAACAAGTATTCAAAGCGTTCCGCTGAGCCATTATATACTGTTTTGCAGTACGATTTTTGCCATTGGCGTGGTGGGTGCGCTCACTCGGCGCAACGTCATTATCATCATGATGTCCATCGAGTTGATGCTCAATGCTGTCAATTTGCTGCTAGTCGCTTTTTCGGCGTACAGCGGGGATCCGTCAGGGCAGGTCTTCGTGTTGTTCATCATGGCATTGGCTGCGGCGGAAGTTGCCGTCGGGTTGGCAATCGTCATCATGGTGTATCGCAACACACGGTCCATAGACATCAACGCTCTAAACAGGTTGAGGTGGTAGCCTGCGGTTAGTTAACGCAAAATAGAGACAGACGATTAGGTATTGTAACGGGCATGGAGGAAGTAAGCGGAAAGGATGGCAAGGCCCACAAGAATAAGACTAGACAATAACAAACATGATAGATTTAATTTGGTTGATTCCCTTACTGCCTTTGGCCGGGTTTGTTGTCAACGGCTTGGGTAGGAATGCGTTGCCGAAGCCAGCTATAGGCCTGATCGGTAGTGGGGTGGTATTGGCTTCTTTCCTGTTGAGCTGTGGTGTGTTTTCGGAAGTATACGCTGCGCGTCAAGCTAACGGAGATGCCTCCTTCACCCAGCCGATATTTGACTGGTTTAGTGCGGGTTCCTTGGACGTTTCGTTGTCCTTCTTGGTTGACCCGCTGAGTGCTATCATGCTCTTGATTGTTACCGGTATCGGCTTCCTTATCCATGTGTACTCGATTGGATATATGAAAGCTGACGAAGGCTTTGGCAAGTTTTTTTCGTTTCTCAACCTCTTTGTGTTCTTCATGTTGCTGCTGGTATTGGGCTCCAACTACGTTGTCATGTTTATCGGTTGGGAAGGTGTCGGGCTGTGCTCATACCTGTTGATAGGTTTCTGGTTTAAGAATAAGTCGTTTGCTGGTGCGGCAAAAAAAGCTTTTGTGATGAACCGTATAGGGGATTTAGGCTTTTTGATTGCCGTATTTCTGCTGTTTGCAACGTTTGGAACGTTGGAGTTTGGCGGTATCTTTCCTGCAGCCGCGAACATGGCGGGTGGAGATAGCGTGATATTGTTGATTACCTTGTTGCTGTTTGTTGCCGCAACGGGTAAATCCGCCCAGATTCCTTTGTTTACGTGGTTGCCTGATGCGATGGCGGGTCCTACCCCGGTATCGGCATTGATACACGCGGCTACGATGGTAACAGCGGGTATTTATATGATTGCTCGTTCCAATATCCTTTTTGCATTGGCACCAATAACGATGGACGTTATTGCCATCGTTGGTGTTGCGACCGCATTGTTGGCCGCAGCCATCGCTGTTACTCAAAACGACATCAAAAAGGTATTGGCTTATTCGACGGTATCCCAATTGGGCTATATGTTTCTCGGTTTGGGTGTCGGTGCATTTACCGGTGCGTTTTTCCATGTCATTACCCACGCTTTTTTCAAAGCCTTGTTGTTCCTCGGTGCAGGCTCCGTTATACACGCCATGAGCGACGAACAGGATATGCGGAACATGGGAGGACTTAAAAAGCATTTGCCGGTTACCTACGCCACGATGCTCATCGGAACGATAGCGATTTCGGGTATCCCACCTTTGTCAGGCTTTTTCTCTAAGGATGAGATTTTGGCCTACGCTTTCGGTAACAATACCATACTATGGGTGCTGGGTGTTATCGGAGCGATGTTTACTGCATTCTACATGTTCAGGATGCTCTTCCTGACCTTTTTTGGCAAGTTCCGTGGTACGGAGCAGCAGGCTAATCACTTGCATGAGTCGCCCTCAACGATGACCGTGCCGTTAATTGTATTAGCCGTGCTTTCGGTCGTCGGCGGTGTTTTGAATCTGCCCTCGGCTCTTGGCGGTAACCATTGGTTGGCTAATTTCTTGGATCCAGTATTTGCAGCAGGAAATGCGCGTGTTGGAGCCACGGTGCCAGACCATTCCACGGAATATATCCTGATGGGTGTGTCAGCAGTGGTAGCTATTGTGATGGCTGTGATGGCATATAATAAGTACGTGAAAAACACCCATGTGCCAGTAGCTGACGACGGCGAACGTACACCTTTAGCCAAGCTGTCTTACAACAAGTTTTATGTGGATGAGTTGTACGATGCAGTGGTTGTAAAACCGCTGAACCGTCTCTCGGTATTTTTCTACCGGGTGGTCGACCGCTCGATAATCGATGGGATTGTCAATATATTGGGTGGAAGTCCGGCAGAGTCGGGCAAAGGGATTCGGTTGTTGCAAACAGGCAACGTCGGGTTTTATATTTTCGGGATGGTCATCGGGGTTATTGCCCTGCTTATATACGGCATTTTAGCATAACAAGACGTTTAACAGCGATAAATGGACAATTTATTTATACTCTTATTACTTCCGGTCATCGGAGCCTTGGTGCTTGCTTTTGTTAGACAAGACAAGCCGGCTAAGATGTTGGCGTTGTTGTTTGCCCTGCTGACAGCTGTGGCGACAATCCCGTTTGTGGTTAACTTTGTGCCTGACGCCACGATGCAGTTTGAGCAGAAATTTGCATGGATTCCAGCATTGGGGATTAACTTCCATGTGGGAATTGACGGGATTAGCTTGCCGCTTGTGTTGCTCACCAACGGCCTGATTCCGCTGATTATCCTAGCTTCTTTCAGCCATTCTTATCGGGGCAATTTCTACGCACTTGTGCTATTTATGCAGGCAGGGCTGCTATTGGTGTTTACAGCCTTGGATGCATTTGCTTTCTACGTCGGTTGGGAGGTCGCATTGATTCCCATTTACTTTATCTGCGCACTTTGGGGAGGGCAGGACCGTATCCGGGTTAATATCAAGTTTTTTATTTATACATTTTTTGGTAGTTTGCTGATGTTGGTAGCCATTATCTACCTTCATTTGCAGACACCGGCCAATGATTATAGCTTGCAGTCGTTCTACCAGCTGGCATTGGATGACGCGACGCAACGCTGGATATTTTGGGCTTTCTTTATTGCCTTTGCTATCAAGATGCCGATTTTCCCCTTCCATACTTGGCAACCCGACACCTATACGGCAGCACCAACTGCGGGTACCATGCTATTGGCAGGTATCATGCTGAAGATGGGGGTCTACGGTGTCATCCGTTGGTTGATTCCAGTAGCACCTTTTGGTGTAGCAGCTTACGGTCAGGTGGCACTGATTCTGTGTATCATCGGCGTGGTTTATGCATCGATAATTGCATTCAAACAGCAGGATGCAAAGCGATTGGTAGCGTACTCGTCGATTGCCCACGTCGGGTTAATTGGTGCTGGTGTTTTTGCGTGGAACGTACAGGGGGTGCAGGGTGCGATGATTCAAATGGTTAACCACGGTATTAACGTGGTAGGATTATTTTTCGTGCTGGATATCCTCATTCGGCATGTCGGCTCGCATGAGATGCGCGAAATGGGGGGCGTGGCCAAGCCCGCTCCTAAACTTGCTGTCGCTTTTTTGGTTATCATCATGGGCGCCGTAGGCTTGCCGATAACCAATGGGTTTATTGGAGAGTTCCTGCTTCTCATCGGTGTTTATAAATACGGGATTTGGTATGCCGTGTTTGGCGGACTGACCTTGATTTTGGGTGCAGTTTACCTACTTCGGATGTTCCAGAAGACTATGCTGGGAGAGGTAAACGAGAAGACCCGGGGTTTTGTGGATATCAAAGGTACAGAGCTGTTGGTGTTGGGTGTGATTACGTTTTTGGTTATAGGCATCGGTGTTTATCCGAAGCCCCTGTTAGCTATTTCGGAAGCAGCCGTAACCGAGTTGGTCAATAGTGTACACATTATCGCCCCATAGCCGGGCGTTAGAAGAATTTAAACGGGCAGAAAGCCCAATAAAAAGGATACAATCTAGATCGGAACGCGGTAGCGGGGTTGTTTGAGGTAGTACGGTTTCCGAAAGGGAGTGATTAAGTATAATAATTAGAACATGGTTGCGATAATAACGCTGTCTTTATTAGCCATTTTAGTCTTATACCTTGGCTTGTTCAAGGCAAACCGGGCCTTGCTGCCTGTCAGCCTCATCGGTTTGGGAGCTGTACTGGTTCTGGGTGTAATGGATTGGAAACCGGATGCCCAGCCGCTGTTTCACGGAATGGTGCTATTCGACCACTTTTCCATTGCATTTTCTGCCGTGTGCGTCGTTTTGACGGGATTAGTGTTCTTGCTTTCCAAGGACTATTTCGACCGATCCAATCGGAATGTCGCCGAATATTATGCGTTACTTATGTTCTCCTTGGTGGGGGCCTTGCTGATCACTTCGTACCATCACCTTGTGATGCTATTTATGGGTGTCGAGATCATGTCAGTAGCGTTATATGTGTTGGTCGGTATCCGGAAAAAGGACTTTTCGTCGAATGAGGCCGCATTGAAGTATTTCCTTATGGGCGCATTTTCAACGGGATTCCTGCTGTTTGGCATGGCTTTGTTGTACGGTGCCTCGGGCTCCTTTGATCTGACTGCGATCCAAGCGTACTTAGTCGATAATCCCCAATCCGTATCGCCTTTGTTCTACGCGGGCATCCTGTTGCTGTTAGTTGGTTTGGCATTCAAAGTGGGCGTTGCACCGTTCCACTTCTGGACTCCGGACGTGTATGAGGGCGCTCCGTTATTGATTACAACGTTTATGAGTACCGTCGTTAAAACGGCAGGATTCGCAGCATTCCTCCGTATTTTCGCCTACTCCTTTGAGCCGCTTCAAGAATTCTGGACTCCGGTTTTGATGGTTATGGCAATACTAACCTTATTTGTAGGTAACCTGAATGCCCTTGTGCAGCAGAGTGTGAAACGGATGCTTGCTTATTCCAGTATTTCCCATGCCGGCTACATGTTGTTCGCGATATTGGCTATTGGGACCGGTTCGGCTAGCGCCGTTTTATTGTATGCAGCTGCGTATTCCGTTGCGTCTGTTGTGGCTTTTGGCTGCATCGTGCTAGTAAAACGGGCGACCGGCAGCGAGCACTACGAGGCTTTTAACGGCCTAGGGAAGCGAAACCCCTTCCTGGCATTAACGATCACGATAGCGATGCTATCGTTGGCGGGTATCCCGCTGACGGCTGGCTTTGTCGGCAAGTTCATGATGTTCTCTGCGGCATTGTCTGATTACCACGTACTGTTGGTTATATTGGCTGTTATCAATGCGGCGATAGGTATTTATTACTATTTTCGAGTCATTGTCGCCATGTATTTCAAACCAGCAGATCGCGATGTAGTGGCTTTCCCGACGAATTACCAAGTAGTATTTGCATTGGCCATCATTGCTACTCTTGTGTTGGGCGTTTATCCGGATTTGTTGTTACGGGTATTGTAGGGTTGTTGGAACCGGACCTGGGACACCTAAACATGTGGAGTAATTTATTTCTAAAAGGAGGATTGCTGGAGCCAAGGAGGATTCAAAATTATTTTGGATTTTTTTGCTAAAAATTTAAACGCTGTTTTTATCTTTTTTTGGTGGCCTCATAGGCTTAGCATTCCTGATTTATTATCTGCGGTGTTGGGTGGCACCTGCGTATTCCATCGTTTTTGGTGATCTCTTTGGTGTGCTAAACCTAACTACTTGTTGGCCCCAGAACCTAAGATATATATGACTGAAGACTCCGATTTTTAGCAAGTCTACTTTCTTACCCTTTCGCATGTTGCGTATTTCGTATATATTTTGTTGATTTGACTATACATGATGAGACCACGAGATGAAAAAGAAGATATTGGTTGATTTGTCTTCATTGAAGAGATTATGCAGCGGATTAGGTCAAGTTGCCCTAAACTACGGGCGATATTTTCAAGAGAAATATAATGAGCACAATTCGAAATACGAATTTACGTTGCTCGTACCCCGCAAAATGATCGGTCAGTTTGGTAATAAAGTCAATTACTTATCTTCTGATAATATAATCCGTAAACATTTCCATTTATTTTTTCCTCAGTTCGATATATGGCAATCTTTGCATCAGTTGAGTCGGTTTTCTCCTACGTCTAAAGACACGAAACAAATATTGACAATACACGATCTTAATTACTTGTATGAGCGAAAGGGAGTGAAACGGAAAATGAAGCATTTAAAAATGCAAAATAAGGTCGATCGTGCTGACGAGATCGTGTGCATTTCCGAATTCACCAAGACAGAAGTCGAACATCATCTTGATCTAAAAAGCAAGCGTTGCCTGGTAGTATATAATGGCGTGGAGCGATTGGATTTGATTGATATTTCGGGCACTAAGATGGATGTTAAAACTCCATTTTTCTTTGCCATCGGTGTCATAGAGCCCAAAAAAAACTTTCACGTTTTGCTTGATTTGATGAAGTTAATGCCTGATATGCACCTGTATATTGCAGGGAAAGAATCAAGCAAACCGCGGAATCGCTTTTACGCTGGTATGATCAGAGACCGTATAGAGAAGGAAAATATTAACAACGTGACTTTGCTTGGACCCGTACCAAATGATCAAAAGGTTTGGCTTTATACCTATTGCGAGGCACTTCTGTTCCCTTCTCTTTTTGAAGGGTTTGGTTTGCCCGTGATCGAGGCCATGCAATTCGGGAAGCCTGTCTTCAGTTCGAAGAAAACAAGTCTAAAGGAAATTGGCGGGAAGTTTGCCTATTATTGGGATAATTTTGAGCCTGAACACATGAAGTCGGTAATTGACAGTAACTTGGCTGCGTTTTATCCAAATAACGAACTGGTACATCAGGTAAAGGAATATGCTTATTCGTTTTCGTACGAAAAGCATTTTGAGGAATATGAAAAACTCTATGAAAAGTTATGATATTGATTTGGTGTATCTTTGGGTGGACGGAAGCGACCCCCAGTGGTTCGCTAAGAAGCAACATTTTCTCGGACATGATTCTCCGCATAATACTGAAGCATTTTCCAAAGCACGTACTGAAAATAATGATGAATTGAAGTATTCCTTGCGGTCGGTTGAAAAAAATGCCCCATGGATCCGCCGGATATTTGTTGTGACAGATGAGCAAACTCCCGGTTGGCTGGAACTATCGCATCCGAAAGTAAAGGTTGTCGATATTCGGGAGATTCTACCTGAACAAGCTATTCCTTGTTATAATTCAGTCGTTATCGAGTATTTTCTTTATAAAATTCCGGACCTGTCTGAACATTTTCTTTATGCTAATGACGACATGTTTATTCATAAACCTATTGAGCCCGGTTTTTTTTTCAATGCTAATGGTTATCCGATCATCAGGCTCCAACGAGCGTTTTTTGGGAAATGGTTAAACCGTATCAAAAGACTGTTCAATATATACACCAATATTTACCGAAAGACCATTGACTTGTCTGCAAGGCTGGTCGACGAGAGGTTCGGCAAATATTATTCAGGAACACCTCATCATAATATAGACTCTTATCTTAAAAGTGATTATCGTCAGGTTGTAGAAGGCGATTTCAGGGAATATATTTGGCCTACTATTACGAACCGAACGCGGACAGAAAATGATATCCAACGAATTATATTCCTCTATTATGCTTTGGCGGTGAAGAGAGGTGAGCTTCGTTATGTAGGACGCGGTGAGTCTTGCCGTATTCGTGTGCAAAAGCCGGATTTTATGTTGTATATTACACGTTACAGCCCCGTACTGTTTTGCTTGAATGACACCCATCGGGCTACAGATGAAGATCGCAAGCGTATCAAGCCTTTTTTAAAGGGGCTATTTCCTGAAAAGTCGTCTGTCGAGAAATAGACCTAAAAACCAACCTTTTACCAAGATATTATCAATCTAATTCAAAGCTCGATTTTTCGGGTAATATATGCTCAAAGGAGGTGTGCAGACCATGCATGATCTTTTCAAAGTTTCGGATGTATTCGCTATCGTTGATGCAAATAAGCTTGTAAGACTGTTCGTGTATGGCCTTGATTGCCTGCTTGGAGCGAAATATCAGCGGGAACATTTTGGTGTCTTTGTAAGTGTTGTAGGGCATAAAGTTGGAACGGCATATCTGCCAAGTCCTGAAGAGCTCCTGCGTGTAGTCCTGTTCACTCCGGAATCGATTGTTTGACATCTCCGTTAACTCTTTTTCGGCAAAACCCCATACCTCTTCGAAGGTAGACTTGAGGTACGGTTGCGCATTATGTGGGGTCCGCAAGGTCATGAACTTATCGGAATTTTTTTTACGACGAGTGAGCTTGGCTTTGCTCCCGTAAGATGGGTGGAACCATTTGTCATGATCACGTTCGAATACTTCTTTTTTGTTAAACCGTCGATTGATGATTTCGATGTTATTCTTCAGGCATTTGCTCCAAAGGGATAGCCCCAGGTTGGTTCGAAAGGCCGCAATGTCGTTAGGCAAACCGTCGACAAAGAATCGGCTGGGATCGAGATGGTCAATTATAAAGAAGTCGTCGTTGAAATACACGAAATGATCGGCAATGTCTGGAATTCGGTGTAGGTATATTTCGATTAGACTAGAGTTGAAGCAAGGTAGAAATTGGTTGGGTATGTAGTCTTTATGGTCGACTAGGACTAGCTTGGGGTGATCGGGGTTGAGCCAGTCGGGGCGCTGTCCGCAGGTAACGAAGTGTACTTTCCTGACCCAAGGGGCAAATTTTTCAACCCCCCTAAACCAATATTTCAACAGCCCGTAATCCCTAAACCGGGCTACCGACATCTCATTTTTTTTGTTGTCTATCTTGCCGGAATGAGTCGCAAATTCTTGTTGCCATTTTGGGTCGTTCATGTCTACCCACGTTACTACGAAGTCAATGTCCATGCGAGTGTTATTAGCCTGTAGGGGTTAATTAATTTCAAAGTGTTTCTTTCCAAAGTGGAGTATTGCAGCTGTGTAGTCAGTTTGTGTGACTGACGATCACCAGCATACAAAGATAAGACTATTTGAACGGATTGGAAACAGGATAAGAAT
>CAZXSL010000006.1:0-41804 GCA_964643235.1 uncultured Sphingobacteriaceae bacterium
TTATTATGCACTAAATCGGCATAGTTTGTATAAATAAAGTTCTCCAATACCCGCGCCATCTCCGTACTGTTTGATATACCCAGGTTACACGTATCTGTTCCAGGACATGTTGTCACGTCGGCCACGCTGTCAAAACCCGGCTGAGCAAGTTCCAAGTCATGCAAAACCTGAAAGATATGGGGCAAGGATGCCTCGCGAACGAATTTGAACAACAGTCCTTGGTTTTGGGTAATCCGTATCTCGTCTGCAATATGCCCACGCACGCCATCGATCAGTTGCCGTGCTTTTTTAGTCGGGATATCACCAGTAGTTACCTTAACGTAGACCGACAGAAAGCCCGTTTGCTTTTGCGGGTAAACGTTGGTTGCCTTCCAGGTTTCATAGGGCAGTAACAATTCCTGGGGCAGTTTGGCGACAGTGGCCGGTTCATCCGGTGGCGTGGGCTGCTGGACAGTGTTCCTATCAATAGTAAAGGTCTTGACCTTATTAGCCGTTCGCTCCTCCTCGATAAGCCGCTCCACTTCCTCCAGGCCAAATTTCTGGATCACATACTTCAAGCGAGCTTTATTCCTGTTATTGCGCTCACCATAGCGATCAAAAACCCGTATAACGCTCTCCGAATACGGAATTAGCTGGTCTTCGGGCAAGAAATCATGGACGGGATGCGCCACCATAGGCTGCGCTCCTAGTCCACCCCCAAGCACTACTTTGAACCCTCGCTGCTCCACGCCATCGACCACCCGGATTTTGGGAATGAAGCCGAGGTCGTGTCCGAAAGCAAAGGCCGTATCCTTGTCGCTAGACGAAAAACCGAACTTAAACTTCCGGCCCATTTCCTGGCATATCGGATTGCGCACGAAGTAGGAAAAAACACCATGCGCATAAGGCGACACGTCAAATGGCTCATCAGGGTCAATTCCCGCATTGGGCGACGCCGTTACGTTGCGGACCGTGTTACCACATGCTTCGCGGAGGGTCATGTCGTCGGCAGCCAACTCGGCCCACAGTTCAGGTGTACGATCCAAGCTTACGTAGTGGATTTGAATATCCTGCCGTGTGGTCAGGTGCAGGTTTTTACTGGCATATTTATCGGAAATATCGGCAATTTTAAGCAATTGCTTAAACGTAACTTTGCCAAATGGCAACTTAATTCGAACCATCTGCACACCAGGCTGACGTTGTCCGTAAATTCCCCGAGCTAATCGAAGACTTCGAAATTTTTCATCCGTCACTTTCCCTTCCTGGTAGGCTCTGATTTTGCGCTCGAGATCAATAATTTCACGTGCCACAATGGGGTTTTCTAACTCGGTTCTAAAGCTTAGCATTTCGTGTGTTTTTTTGTGTTAGTAGCAAACCTTAAATCAAAAAACCTCCCGTCAACTGCTGAGGAGGCCTATTTGAACGGATGAAAACGGATATCCCATACAGAAAGACCTACCCTATGCCCTAGGCATTTGACAGTGCATTATCGTATGTATTTCATAGTTCACGACGCAAATATATGTAAAGTATATAGGTTTAGTAGTATTTATTTTATTTTTATTTCGACCCGCGCTTATGAAACAGCCCACAGCCACCCCATTCAACTGTTGAACTTCCGTCAAAATCATTAACATTCCGGCTAAACTCTTGCTAAAAAACAAGGCTTTCATTAGTTTTGGCCAACGGACCTCCCCTTTTTTGGTTGCCCGATAAAATTTCACACACAACATGAAGAATCCTCTATTACAGCATTTCGACACCCCATACCAAAGTGTACCCTTTAACTTAATCAAGCAGGAGCATTTCAAACCGGCTATCCTCGAAGCCATTGAATTAGCCAAGCAAGAAATAGACGCGATTACACACAATTCGGACACGCCGACTTTTCAAAACACCAACGAAGCATTAGAACGGGCAGGCAACCGTCTTTCTATCGTTTCCAGCACGTTTTTCAACCTCGACAGTGCCGAAACCAACGATGACATGCAAGCATTGGCTCAGGAATTGGCCCCATTAATAGCGGAATACCAAAATGACATCATGCTGAACCAAGCTCTTTTCGAGCGTGTACAAACAGTACATGACAATACGTCTCCGGATTCCCTTTCGCCCGAGCAATGGCGGCTACTGGATAAGCAATTCAAAGGCTTTGTACGTCAGGGCGCACAGCTTTCGGATAGTGACAAACAGATCTTACGTGAAATCGACCGGGAACTGGCCACATTGACTATGAAGTTTTCCCAAAACGTATTGCAGGAAACGAACGATTACCTCATGCACATTACGAACGAAGCCAACCTTTCGGGCCTTCCCGCTTCCATTATACAAGCCGCTAAGGAGGAAGCCGAAAAACGAAAATTAACGGGCTGGGCCTTTACGCTTCATTATCCCAGCTACGTCCCGTTCCTAAAATACGCAGACAACCGCCAGCTCAGACAGGAACTACACCTGGCAGCGGCACAGCGGGCTTTCAAAGATAACGAACGCAACAACGAGGGAATTATCAAAGAGATCGTGTCACTCCGGGACCGCCGGGCCAAGCTATTGGGCTACGATACGCACGCCGCTTTCGTCTTACAGGAACGCATGGCAGGAACTCCGGATACGGTAACGGATTTCCTGACTGATCTATTGAACAAAGCCAAACCTTTCGCCATATCTGACGTCGAAAAACTCCGGAAACTAGCTCAAGCCGATGGCATCGACCAACTCATGCCCTATGACCATGCTTATTACGCCGAAAAACTGCGCGTAAAGGAATACGATCTACATGAGGAAGAACTACGTCCTTACTTCCCACTCGATCGGGTCATCAACGCAGCCTTCAATTTAGGCAAACGGCTATTCGGGCTAGAGTTCGCCGTACGTGACGATATCCCCGTATACCATCCTGAGGTAACCGTCTACGAAGTCCTCGAAAACGGGAAACACAAAGCGTTACTCTACACCGACTGGCACCCACGCGAAGGTAAGCGGCCAGGGGCTTGGATGACAAGTTTTCGCGACCAACGCCGTGAGGATAGTAAAAACGTCCGCCCGCATGTTTCCATCGTCTGTAATTTTTCACGCCCAACTGGCGATGCACCATCCCTGCTTACGTTCCAGGAAGTAACGACCCTATTTCACGAGTTCGGACACGCCCTACACGGGATTTTGGCCGACACAACCTATGAAAGCCTGTCAGGTACGAACGTATATTGGGATTTTGTGGAACTCCCTTCCCAATTTATGGAAAACTACTGTTATGACAAGGAATTCATCCGGTCGTTTGCAAGCCATTACCAAACCGGCGAAGTCCTGCCAACCGATCAAATCGACAAAATCGTGGCTGCCGCCAATTTCATGGAAGGCTATCAAACCGTGCGTCAGTTGAGCTTCGGCCTGCTGGATATGGCCTACCACACCGGCCGGTTTGAATCCGGATCAACCATCGAGACTTTTGAACAGGCAACACTACAAGCCACGATGCTATATCCGCACATCGCCGGCACAGCACAAAGCCCGTCGTTTTCCCACATCTTTGCCGGAGGTTACTCGGCAGGGTATTATTCATACAAATGGGCGGAAGTTTTGGATGCTGACGCATTTGATTATTTCAAACAAACGGGTATATTCAATCCGCAGACCGCAACCAAGTTCAAGCGACTGCTCAGCAGTGGTGGCACGGTCGACCCCATGCAGCTTTACGTGGAATTCCGCGGCCGCGAGCCGCAGCCCGAAGCACTGCTCAAACGAGCCGGATTGGTCAAGGCTGGATAATCGGACACCTCACAAAAAGTTTTAAAAGACACATAATTTTTCAGAATTACTCCAAGGTTAACTACCTTGCATCATATTTTCTCCACGACAGTGGAAAAGGAATACCGGCTCGCAAAGCGGAGCGGTGGACTGAATAAAAACGGCGACGTGGAGATATACCCTAACGACTCAACATGAAAACAGTAATTATGACGCTATCCGCGGTGGCTTTAGCCGGCTCGGCAATTGCCCAACAGCCCATGACCCCAGAACAACTTTGGAATTTGGGCCGCCTGTCGGTAGAAACACTATCGCCTGACAGACAACAGATCATCTATGGGGTAAGCCAGTTTGACCTCGAAGCTAATAAAAGTCAGCGCAACCTTTTCACAGTACCGGTATTGGGCGGTGCTGCAACGCCACTGCCTTTAGCCGATGGAGGCGGACAGATTGTCCACATCGACCCCAACACGCAAGCCATTACTTTCCTAAAGAGCGGTAAACTATGGCAACAAGCAGCAAATAGCTCAGAGGCAAAACAATTGACGCCGGACGACCTAAGTTTGCAAAACGTACGGATATCGCCGGATGGCAAACACATCCTATACACCCAAGCAGTACCAATCAAGAAAAACCACAGCACGGATCGTTACCCGGATTTACCTGAATCCAATGCGTATGTATACGATCAATTGCACTATCGGCATTGGGACACATGGACAGATGGTAAGTTCCACCACGTGTTTTATGCGCCCTTCAACGATGGCCAAATCGGCGAATCGATTGACATCATGGAAGGCGAACCTTACCACACCCCTCAGCAGCCTTTTGGCGGCAAAGAAGACATAATTTGGAGCCCCGACAGCAAACGAATCCTATACGTAAGCAAGAAAAAATACGGTACCGAGTACGCATTAAGCACCAATACCGACATTTACCAATACGATCTCGAAACCGGAGAAACAACAAATTTAACCTCGGGTATGATGGGATATGACACCAACCCGACCTATAGTCCGGACGGGCAACGCCTAGCGTGGCTGAGCATGAAGGAAGATGGATACGAGGCCGACAAAAACGACATCATCGTGTTTGATAGGCGGACCAGACAACGCCATAACCTGACCAAAGATTGGGACGGCACAGTCAACGGATTCATGTGGGCAGAAAACAACCGTACGATTTGGTTTACAGCCGCTGTACGGGGAACCATCCAGGTCTTTGAGCTCTCCCTGAATGCAAACCTACAGGCTCAACGTAGTACGGCAATTCGCCAAATCAGTAATGGAGAACACGACATTACCAGTATCGTAGGGCAAGTGGGAAACAGCTTGATCGTGACGCTGACCACATTAAACCGGGCAGCGGAATTATATCGTTTTGACACCCAATCCGGTGCATTGAACCAAATCAGCCGGGTAAACGACGAAAAATACAGCCAAATCGCATCCAGCAAGGTCGAGCCGCGAATAACCAAAGCTAGTGACGGCAAAGATCTCTGTTCGTGGATTGTGTATCCGCCTGACTTTGATCCGAACAAAAAATACCCGACCCTACTCTACTGCCAAGGCGGACCACAATCGGCATTGACCCAATTTTATTCTTTCCGCTGGAACCTACAGCTCATTGCTGCTCAAGGGTACATTGTCGTCGCACCCAATCGCCGGGGCATGCCCGGTCATGGTGTAGCCTGGAACGAACAAATCAGTGGCGATTGGGGTGGACAACCTATACGCGATTACCTGTCGGCCATCGACGACATGGCCCGTGAGCCTTATGTAGATTCCGACCGCCTGGGCGCAATCGGAGCCAGCTTTGGAGGCTATTCCGTCTTTTTATTGGCGGGTGTACACGAAAACAGATTCAAAACATTCATCTCACATAACGGCCTCTTTGACATGACCAGCTGGTACGGCACCACCGAGGAGTTGTTTTTTGCAAACAAAGACCTGGGTGGACCATACTGGGATGACAAAAACAAACGGACGTATACGGATTACAACCCCATTAAACATGTCGACAAATGGGACACGCCCATCATGGTAATTCAGGGCGGACGAGATTACCGCGTGAGTATCGAACAGGGATTGGAAGCTTTCCAGGTCGCCCAACTCAAAGGCATCAAAAGCCGGTTGCTTTACCTACCCGACGAAAACCATTGGGTACTAAATGCACACAACGCCATAGTTTGGCAGAGGGAGTTTTTCAACTGGTTAAAAGAAACACTATGATATCCGGAAAATAAAACTAAACAAAGCCGAAATACTTTTACGTAGCGCTGGCTTCCCTCCCGTTCTGCCATTTGCCGGAATACGGACAATTTGCTGCACGGAAGGCAACAGGCCCACGGAGCAAGCATCTCTTTCTGCCATGAGAAAGATACCAGGTTCGGTATAAAGAGCGCTCGCAATTTGGATTGCAGGCTAAATATGCCATTAGCATAGTTTTCGTACCTTTGCACTTCAATTTATCTTAGAGTACATCATGACGAAAGTTAAAATCGGGACGGTACAGATGAGCTGTACGGACGACAAGGCTGCTAACCTTGCAAAAGCGATACAAGAAATCCGTGTTACTGCAGCCAAGGGGGCACAAATTGTTTGCTTGCAGGAGCTTTTTACTTCGCTTTATTTTTGCGATGTGGAAGATTACGACAATTTCGATTTGGCGGAGCCAATTCCCGGCCCTTCTACCGAGAGCCTACAGGAAATTGCAGCAGAATTAGGGGTTGTCATTATCGCCTCGCTATTCGAGAAACGAACACATGGTCTTTACCACAACACGACGGCCGTTATCGATGCCGATGGTAGCTACCTCGGCAAATACCGCAAGATGCACAAACCGGACGACCCCGCCTTCTACGAAAAATTCTATTTCACGCCCGGCGACTTGGGTTACAAGGTGTTCAAAACGAAGTTTGCCACCATTGGTGTGCTCATCTGCTGGGACCAATGGTATCCGGAGGCAGCACGCATCACTTCACTCATGGGTGCCGAAATCCTATTCTTCCCAACAGCGATTGGCTGGTCAATCGAGCAAGACGACGAAACCAACCAAGATCAATATAATGCGTGGCAAACCATACAACGATCGCATGCTGTGGCCAACGGCGTACCGGTCGTCAGTGTCAACCGCGTGGGCTTTGAGCAAGACGGCGCAATGAAGTTTTGGGGAGGCAGTTTCGTTACCAATGCCCAAGGCAAACTCCTGTACCTTGCATCGCATGATGCAGAGGAAACAGAAACAACCGAAGTAGACTTACAGGAATCCAACTTCTTCCGTATACATTGGCCGTTTCTACGCGACAGGCGTATCGACAGCTATGGCCCCATCACCAAGCGTTTCATTGACGAGTAACGAACTGAAAAAGAACATATTACCAAAAGAAAATCAGACAACAAACATCCAAAATCCTCCCATCAGGAGATAAATTCAAGGAAAACAAGTTTATATCAGAATCTAGCCCTATGCAACAATCCAATCTAACCGGAGTACCCAAGGACGCGGGTTATTTCTTTCCAGCGGAATGGCATCCACACCGGGCTACGTGGCTCAGTTGGCCACACAAGGAAGCTTCTTGGCCGGGTAAACTCGACTCGGTATATGGACCCTATTGCCAATTTATCCGAGAGGTAACAGCTGGTGAGCAGGTTTGCATCAACGTAGCAAACGATAGCATGGAAAAACATGCAAAAGACGAGCTGCTCAAAGCCGGGGTAGACCTAGCTAAAATCACATTTTACCATCACCCAACGGACGACGCCTGGTGCCGCGACCATGGCCCGGCCTTCCTCATCAACCCGGCCGCAGAAATTCCGAAAGCTATCGTCGACTGGGGATACAATGCTTGGGGCGATAAATACCCTCCATACGACAAGGACGATATTATCCCCACTCTAGTGGGAAAGGCACTGGATTTGCCCGTCTTCCATCCCGGTATCGTGATGGAAGGTGGCGCAGTAGACTTCAATGGCAACGGCACAGTATTGACCACAACCGCTTGCTTACTGAATGAAAATCGCAACCCATCTCTATCCCAACCCGAAATCGAACAATACCTCCACCAATACTACGGAGTAGACCAGGTTCTTTGGCTACTTGACGGTATCGTGGGCGACGATACTGATGGACACATCGACGACATTACACGATTTGTCAACGAGGATACGGTCGTTACGGTTGTCGAAGAAAACAAATCGGATGCAAATTACATGGCCTTGCAGGAAAATTTGAAGCTATTGAAACGGATGCGTCTGCTGAATGGCAAACAACTGAACATCATCGAGCTGCCCATGCCTGCCCCAGTCATATACGAGGAAGAGCGCCTACCCGCGTCCTACGCCAACTTCTACATTGCCAACCATGCGGTCATCGTACCGACCTATCGCGATAAAAACGACCAGCGTGCGCTGGATATCCTGTCCACTTGCTTCCCAGACCGGAAGGTCATCGGGGTCGATAGCACGGACGTTATTTGGGGGCTCGGCAGCTGGCATTGCCTGAGCCAACAGGAACCCGAAGTTATCAAGAAAAACGAATCGTCGATATAAACAACAAAAACACAACAAACACAATGAATTACAAACGACTCGCATGCCTAACCATACTCTCCGTCCTTGCCACAGCCTTTGTGGCCGTAGCTCAGCGACAGCATGACGAGCGTCCCACCATTGAAGATTTCAAGGGCATTCAATATACTGGCGACGATTCGACATTTTATATCAACTTCAGATTCAGGATGCAGAATCGCCTTAAATACACCTCGATTAGTGGAAACGACTTGGGTGCCGAAAGTATCGAAGCACGGATACGCCGCCTACGCCTGCGGATGGACGGCTACATCTACACGCCAAGGTTGTCATATACTATCCAGTTAGGCTTTACACGCGGCGATCAAGATTATGATGATACCGACGTGGCCAATATCGTGCGTGATGCCGTTATCTTTTACAACTTTTCGGAAGATTTCTATGTCGCTTTCGGGCAAAACAAATTGCCTGGAAACCGCCAACGTGTCAATTCCTCGGGCGAACTGCAATTTGCAGAGCGGTCGCTGGTCAATTCGATCTTCAATATCGATCGAGACTTCGGTATCAAAGCCTATTATTCACCTAAAATCGGCAACGTACCCTTGCATTTCAAAGGAGCTATCAGCACAGGAGAAGGCCGAGTAGCCAACGCTACGGATGATGGGCTGGCGTACACAGGACGGTTCGAGTTCCTACCCCTTGGCGAATTCACAAATGGTGGGGACTACGTCGAAGGCGATTTGGAACACGAGATATCGCCCAAGATCTCCATTGGTGGCGGCTACAGCTACAACGACCGCACCATGCGGGTACACGGCCAAACAGGTAAACATTTAGCTTCGCCATTGACCCTAAAAACCTCGTTTTACGACGCAATTTTCAAATATAGGGGTTGGTCATACCAAGTGGAGTACATGCGCCGCGACGTCGACAACCCGGTAACAACTGATCGGGACGGCGACCCCATCCATGCATTTAAGGGTCAAGGCGTCAACCAGCAATTGTCGTACATTCTGAATAAAGAAACGGGATATGAATTGGCATCGCGCTACACTTGGATCAAGCCGCACGAAGATATCCGGGCGTGGGAAACACAGACGGAAGTAATCGAGCTCGGATTGACTAAATATTTCCGCGCACACCGTCTCAAGCTACAACTCAATGCCCATTACCAAATCTCCGACGGAATCTACCGAACTAGCCATGCAGGCAACCATTGGGGCTCAACGTTCCAAATCGAGTTCGGGATTTAAGCTAGGAACTGACCCAGCTCATGAACGACGATTGACATGGTGCCTGGGGAATTCCAATGTTGGTTATGGAATCCAAAGCTATTGGCCATCTAAATTAATAATGGAACGAAAATTGGGTTTACAGTACAGTATGAACTCGACACGCTAACACGAACTATTGATTGCCAAACAAATGAAATATTATATCATCGCTGGCGAAACTTCGGGCGATTTACATGGTGCAAGCCTCATCAAATCGCTAAAAGAATATGACAACGAAGCCAGCTTCGTCATTGTCGGCGGCGACCGCATGCATGAGGCGTCCGGCGAAGAGCCTATCCTCCACTCCTCTTCCATGTCGTTCATGGGGCTTATTGAAGTGCTGGCCAATATCCGGACCGTCGCCAAAAATCTTAAAACCGTTAAGCGATCGGTAATCAAACACAAGCCAGACGTGTTGATCCTGATCGATTTCCCTGGTTTCAACCTCAAAGTTGCTGAACACGCCAAAAAACATGACATCAACGTGTATTACTACATTTCCCCAAAAGTGTGGGCATGGAACGAAAAACGTGTCGAAAAAATCAAACGCATCGTCGACCGAATGTTCTGTATCTTGCCTTTTGAGATTGATTTCTACCAAAAATGGGGAATGGAGGTCGATTATGTCGGCAATCCCCTACTTGATGCCATTGCCTCTTTTACTCCCAATCCTGACTTCCGGCAGGCGAACAAGCTTACCGACAGGCCGATAATAGCGTTACTACCCGGAAGCCGAAAAATGGAAATCAGCAAGCTGCTCCCCTTGATGGCCCACGTTTCACACATGTTTCCGGTACACCAATTCGTCATTGCCGGCGCACCCAATTTTTCCGTGCAAGATTACCGGAACTACCTAGACGGAAGGGATATCCCAGTCGTATTCAATGCAACGTACGACTTACTAAAAAATGCAGAAGCTGCCATCGTTACCAGTGGCACGGCCACACTGGAAACCGCTTTATTTCGGGTGCCTCAGGTGGTTGTTTACAAAGCTAACCCCATTACAGTTTCCATTGCCAGAAGCGTCATTAAAGTTCGGTTTATCTCCTTGGTCAACCTCATCATGGATATGCTCGCGGTACGCGAACTAATCCAAAAAGGAGCAAATCCGGATGCGGTGGCCGATGAGCTGCACTTGCTAATCAATGACCCCGAATACCGGGCTAATATCATGGAAAATTACGATATTCTCGCTCAAAAGATCGGCGGACCGGGTGCATCCACACGAACGGCAAAGCTGATTGTCGAATACCTGAAACAAGATGTTGGTTAATAGCTTACCCTATTGAACTAAGGTGTGAGGATCAGCTTGCTTACTAACTTCTGATACCGAAAATACAGTAAAATGGAGGAGGTCAGCAACCCAGCCGTCAGCCCGTACCAGATACCGAGAATACCAAAACCCCAATGGGTACTCATCATGTAGCCCAATGGCAAACCGATGACCCAATAAGCGACGAACGTAATCAATGTGGGGATTTTGACATCACCCAATCCCCGCAGGATGCCCAACCCAACAACCTGAGTACCATCAAACAACTGGAATAATCCGGCTATCAGCAGCAATTGTGCAGCAATACCAATAACAATAGCATCCGTGGTAAAAATCCATGGTAAATATTGGTTAAACAAGATAAAAATCAGAGCTGCTACCAGCATAAACACCAGTACGATGTGATAATTTGTCGTCGCGAAACGCTGCAACCTGACGAATTTTTGTCGCCCATAGCTATTTGCCGTCTTGACCGTTGCCGCAGCGGCAATACCACTCGCCATCATATATGTCATGGCCGCCAGCGTTATAGCAATCTGGTGCGCAGCCTGCTCGTTGGCACCCAGGGTACCCGCCAGAATAGCCGCTCCAGCAAATGCTCCAATCTCAAACACATATTGCATGGCCACCGGTGCCCCGATTCGGATAATATCCGCACAACGCTTAAGGTGGAGTTTAAACAGGTTAAAATATTTGAGATAAGGTTTGAAACGCGCCGCACGAAACGTATATATCGCCATGACTAAAGCCATCAAACACCGGTCGAACAACGTAGCATAGCCTACCCCTTCCACGCCCATCGGTGAAATACCGAACATTCCTTTCACGAACACCAAGGCCAACAAAACGTTGAGCACATTGCCCCAAATGGTAATGTTCATGGCTTGACGGGTAAAACCCAACCCCTCAAGAAATTGCTTAAACGTGTTGAACACCATAAGTGGGATAATCGATAAGCTCATGATAAGCAGATACGGCTTGGCCACTTCCACCACTGCCGGGTCTTGGTCCAGATGGTCGATAGCTACCATCGAACCAAAATAAACCACGCAAAACAGCAAAATACCGGACACGATATTGATGATAAAACTGTTGGACAGCAGGACCCCGCATTCGTCGTACCGGCGACTACCGTTTGCCATGGCCACCAAGGGTGTCAGCCCAGTGGCAATACCGATACCGATAACCATCACAATCATGAATACACTGTGCACCAGCGACACGGCCGCCAAGGGGATGGTACCCACAAAATGGCCAACAATCATGCTATCGGCCGTGTGGACAAGCGTATGCCCCAATTGGGAAACCACAACGGGCATAGCCAAAGCTAAATTACTCAAATAATAAGGTCGGTATGCCTTTATACGCGTACGAATCACTATTTCCAAGTTTTAGAAAACGCACAAAGGTACAAAGACCCAACGGGATTAGCATGTGCTGTGGATAAGGAATGACGCAACAAGGCAATAGGCCTCACTTCGCTATCTGGCACACGAAAAGATACGTGTGCCAACTGGAGGATGAAGTGAAAGATCTCCTGTATTGAGGAAAAAAACTGACAGTCGAAACACAAGACCGATTACTCCTCGACTTTCAATGTCCCTGCTATTTGGTTCAGGGTGATTTCGGCAATCTTTGCGTCGTATTGGGCCGTGCTATAGCGTGTACTGGCATCGACAAAGTTACGCTGTGCCTCCCTAAACTCAACGGGTGCAATACTCCCTAACTTGAATTTCTCTAGCGTAATATCCATGTTTTCCTTGGCAATACGCTCATTACTGGACTCTAACCTGACCAGTTCCAAGCTCGTCAGGTAGCTTTGGTACGCGGCCTGCAACTGGGCCTCGATATTCCGGCTTACCTTCTCCACTTGCAATTCCGCTTGCTCGATCACAAATTCCGCATTCCGTTCGTTTCGTCGCTGCAAAAAACCATTAAATATATTCACGGAAGCCGTAACACCGTAATTGAACCCATTAACATTCGAGCGGGTCGAAAAGCCGAACGCACTCTCAGACCGCGAACGAGTATAGGCAGAGGTCAGGTTTATCGTCGGATAACGTGCTCCCCGTATGCGCTTCAACTCAAGTTGCTGTATTCGGTGGTTTACGATGGCGACTTGCAGATCCGGATTCAGTTGTTTGGCTGTACGCGCTAATGACTCGTAGTTCATGTCGTGGGCGATAACAAAGGTATCGATAACGGAAAAATCAGTATTAACATCCCTAGCCAGCAACTCATTGAGGCGTATCTGGATGGCTCGATAGGTTTCACGCTGGCGGAGCAAGTTTGTCGTATCGGTGTTCATATCCACGCTGGCCGCCAGTACTTCCAACTTGGATGCACGGCCAATCTGATAACGACTTTCTGCGATTTGGTGGCGGAAAGCCGAGAGCTCCAACGCCGTTTTGGTGGCGTCTATCAGGTGTTGTTGCTGCACTAAATCATAATAGTTGGCTATCACATCAAATACCGTGGCTAGGATGACCGACTTCATAGTCTCTTCGCCTAGTGTTTTCAACTCTTTAAGCTGATCATAACGCGTAAACATCTGGAAACCATCGAAGATAGTCCAGTCGAGTGCTGCACCATATAGGAAGGAATTACTGCGCGCACCAGACAAATCCCGTACCTCTCCGCTTAGCATCGTCTGCGTCATATCCTGTATTGCCGACGTCCGAGACATGTTTCCGGTAACAGAGGGCAACATGCCTGCATTTGCCACATTAGCGTTGTTTTCCGCAATGTCCACGTCCTTAGCGACCATCTGTATATCATAGTTATTTTTGAGAGCGATGGCTATCGCGTCCTCCAATGGCAACAAGGCTTGGGAAAATAACACGGCTGGCCATGCGACAGCACCTAAAAACAGACAGAAAATCTTCTTCATACTCATCCACAAAAATCGTAGCATCACAAATTGTTGGCTTAAGAAAAAGCCAAATCGATTAAACTATGACACATGTTGCATCATTTTCTCCTCTCGCTCCACGCGTTCCGCTTCCACTAAATCCGGGTTTACTTTGTATTCGCGAGACCACAAGGCATAAACTGCCGGAATCACGTACAGCGTAAGAATCAATGAAAACATCGTACCGCCTACGATGACTACTCCCATACCTACACGACTTGTAGCTGCCGCGCCGAAAGCAACCGCAATAGGCAAGGCGCCTAACGCAATGGCGAAGCTCGTCATCAGGATAGGACGCAGCCGCGATTCGGCAGCCTCGACAATCGCCTCCCCCACAGGAAGCCCCTTTTTTTCCTTCAGCTGGTTGGCAAACTCGACGATCAGAATCCCGTTCTTCGTTACCAAGCCGATAAGCATAATCGTCCCAATCTGACTGAAGATATTCCAAGATTGCCCAGTAAGCCACAACGAAAGCATCGCACCCGCCACGGCCATCGGTACCGTCAGGATAATGATAAACGGATCGAGAAAACTCTCGAACTGGGCAGCCAAAATCAGGTAAACCAACAGCAAGGCCAGAGCGAAAGCAAACAAGGTATTGCTACTGCTTTCCTGAAAGTCACGAGACTCGCCCGACAGGTCGACCGAAAATCGATCGTCCAAGACTTGATCGGCAATCCGGTCCATGGCGTTGATCCCGTCTTCCATTGAATATCCACGTGATAAAAAAGCCGATACCGTAGCCGACATCATGCGGTTGTTATGGTACAGCTGAGGCGGACTACTATTTTCTTCCATGTTAACGACATTATCGAGCTGGATCAGATCGCCAACGGAATTACGTACGTTAATCGTCGCCAAATCTACGGGCATGCTTCGATCATGGTCTGAAAACTGGCCAATAACCTGGTACTGCTTGCCATTCATGATGAAATACGCAAAGCGTTGTCCTGTTAGCGACAACTGCAAGGTTTGCGCGACATCCAAAACGGAGACACCCAAGCTTTGGGCCTTTTCCCTATCGATGGTGATACTCAATTCGGGCCTGTTAAACTTGAGGTTGACGTCCACGTTAGCAAACGTGGGATCAGTCGTCGCCAACTGCATGAATTCTGGTATTTTTTCTTCGAGCATCTCGAAGTTGGGAGCCTGGATGATGTACTGGATCGGCATTCCTCCCCGTCTGCCAACGGATATTGTAGGCTGCTGGGATATGAACGTCCTAGCTTCGGTATATTTGCGCGTATGTCGCGTCAGAGCCTCCGCAATCTCATCCTGGGAGCGTTCGCGTTCGTCAGGCGACACTAAGCCAATGCGCATCCGCCCTGTATTGGGCGAACCGGATCCTCCCCAACCCGGCGAGGTATTGACGATATTGACCCGCTTTTCGGGAACAGAATCGTTGACCAGCTGAGCAAGCTCCAACATAAAACGATCCATGTATTCAAAGGTGCTGCCCTCCGGCCCCGTAATACTAGCACTGATCAGGCTGCGATCTTCGTAAGGTGCGGTTTCTTTTTTCAGGGTTACCCAAAACCACACAATCATCCCGAAACAAAGAGCCAAAATGGGGAAGCTCATCCATTTGGCCTTCATAAATCTCCGCAAGGTCGATGCGTACCCAGTCGTCATCTTTTCAAAAAACGGCTCAGACCATAAGTAAAAGCGTGAATGTTTAGGGCCGCCCTTCGGCATGAGATAGGCGTTTAACATGGGCGTTAATGTCAGGGCTACGAATGCGGAGATCAATACCGCCGAGGCGATGACCACCCCAAACTCCCGAAACAGCCGCCCCACGAAGCCTTCCATGAACATCACCGGCAAGAACACGGCAGCGAGCGTAACGGAAATCGAAATAACGGCAAACATTATCTCGTTAGAACCTTTAATAGCAGCCTGTATCGGGCTCATCCCCTCCTCTACCTTTTTGTATATCACTTCAGTAACCACAATCCCGTCATCGACAACTAGTCCGGTTGCCAATACAATAGCCAGTAGCGTGAGCACGTTGATGGAAAAACCGAACAGGTACATGATGAAAAACGTGGCAATCAATGATACGGGAATATCAATAAGCGGCCTAAACGCAATGCCCCAATTTCGGAAAAACAAATAGATAATGATGATAACAAGGACCAATGCAATCAGAATGGTTTCTGCCACCTCGGTCACTGAACGCTTAATAAACAACGTGTTATCAATAGCTACCTCCATGGTAATATCGGCAGGCACTTCGTTGCGCAACTGCTCCAACCTCGCATAAAAACCATCTGCAATATCAATATAATTGGTTCCCGGCTGCGGGATGACGGCCAAGGCGACCATTGGAGTCAAGGATTCCCGAATATCGGTCTCGAGGTTTTCTGCCGCCAACACAGCCTTTCCGACATCTCCAAAACGTATGATGCGATCGCCTTCTGAATGGATTATCAGGCTGTTGAATTCTTCTTCGGTGGTCAAGTTACCGACAGTCTTAACGGTCAGTTCTGTATTGTCGCCCACAATTTTGCCAGTTGGCAGTTCCACGTTTTGCCGGTTTAAGGCATTCCGGATATCCAATGGCGTCAGCCCATATGCCGCTAAGCGCATGGGATCTATCCACAGACGCATCGCATATCGCTTTTGCCCCCAAATCTGTATCGAACTGACCCCCTCCAAGGTTTGCAGTCGTTGCGCGACGATATTATCTGCTACGTCATTCAGGCTCAACGGATCCCGGGTTTCGCTCCGCACGGTCAGAACGATAATGGGTTCGGAGTCTGCATCCGCTTTGGACACGACCGGTGGCGCGTCAATATCCTGGGGCAGGCTTCGCATGGCTTGGGATACCTTATCCCGCACGTCGTTTGCCGCCTCCTCCAAGTCTTTGCTCAGCACAAACTCTATATTAATCCGGCTCGAGCCCTGGCTACTCGAAGAAGAAAGGTTACGTATTCCGTCGATTTGGTTAATTGCCCGCTCGAGTGGTTCGGTAATCTGCGACTCGATGATTTCCGGGTTAGCACCGGCATAGCTGGTACTTACCGAAACAATCGGTGGATCGATGGATGGGTACTCCCGAACACCGAGGAACGTATAACCAATCACACCGAACAAGATTAAAACTAAGTTCATTACGATGGCTAAAACCGGCCGTTTGACACTGGTGGTAGATATACTCATAGCCTTAATCGTTTTGTTGTTCCACAATCTTTACCCGTACCGAATCGCCGTCGCGTACCGACATAATCCCCGATACCAACACCGTGTCTCCTATAGCTATACCACGGTTGATCAGGACATCGCTTGAAGTCCTATTTTCCGCCTCCACTTCCACGGCAAGTGCGACACCATTGCGGTAGACGAACACCTGCTTGCCGTTTTGCACGGGAATAACTGCCTGACTAGGCACCAAAATAGCGTCTTCTACCTGATCAAGCGGTAGCTCGATGTGGGCAAAAGCCCCTGGGAATATCGTTCCGTCCGGATTATTCGCAATAGCCCGTATACTAATGGTTCGCGTGGTGGGGTCGACACCCGGTTCGATGGCATAAACCTCGGCATGGTAACGCGTATTGGATCCAGACACTTGGAATTTCAAGCCTTGCCCCACACCAATCTGCCCGCTGTATTTCTCTGGAACGGCGAACTGTATCTTAACCGGATTGACGCTCATCAGGTTAGCAACGACTGTCGCCGGTGTCAAGTACTCGCCTTCTGAAATCGACCGCAATCCGATTTTACCACTGAATGGCGCACGGATCGAGGTTTTATCAATCTGTGCCCTGATAAGTGCTGATTGGGCTTTGGACGACTCGTAATCGGCTAAGGCCACATCATACTCTTGTACGCTGATGGCTTCTTTTTCCAACAACAGCCGAGCCCGGTTTTCATTATCGGCAGCTAATTTTTCCTGGGTATTGGCCTGTGACAACTGGGCTTGGAGCTCCGTATCGTCAATACGGAGCAATAACTGCCCCCGCTGCACGTTTGACCCTTCTTGGAAAGCCAGGTTACGGACGATACCCGAAACTTCGCTGCGTATCTGTACCTGCTCATTGGCTTCCACAGAGCCGGACAGGGTAATCACGTTGGCAAACTCGCCCGGTTCCACCACAATGGCGTTTACCTCCATCGCTACCCCCGCCGCACCCGCAGTAGGCGCACTGATTTTTGGCTTGGCCTCACGGGTAAAGAAATAACTTGCCGCGGCAATAGCGCCAACAGCCAACAGGATATATACGTACTTTTTCTTCATCGAAGCATGTTGATGGATGGCTTAGGAGGACGGAATCCGATCCTTTTTTCGGCCAGGATATAACTGAATATGTAAAACTAACTTAAACTCCCCTATTTTTCCTGCTGTATCACTAATTTTACAGCATCAATCCCTCCGTCAAACAAAAAATTTGCGTACCGAGCTTTATCCTTATACATTTGTGGGGTATACCTTAAAACTGTATTATGAAAAGAGTTTTATACAACATTTTTGCCCTTTTTCTCATGATCTTAAGTTCTGCCAGTACCTTTGCCAACACATCCATCCGGTTTGAAGTGTCATTTAGTGAACCTCAAGCCCATTATGCTGATATCAAAATGGAGGTATCGGGCTTTCAACAGGAATACATCGATGTCATCATGCCCGTTTGGACCCCTGGCTCCTATCTAGTCCGTGAATATACCCGAAATTTAGAATCATTTAAAGCCTGCGATAACGAAGGCAATTCACTAGAAACCAAAAAGATAAACAAAAACACATGGCGAATTTTCAACAAGCATTCTCATGTCATAATCAACTACCGCTTATATGGGTTTGAGATATCAGTACGGACCAATATCATTGACGATTCCCATGCGTTCCTTTCTCCGGCCGCTACGTTCATGTACGTAGACGGCCAACTCGACCACCCTTCAGAGGTTACCATCGTACCGCACGAATCGTGGTCTACTGTTTCCACCGGCTTAGAAGCCGTGGAGGACAAACCGTACACCTATACGGCACCAAATTTCGACATCCTGTTTGATTCGCCCATTGAAGTGGGCAACCAGGATGTATTTACGTTCGAGGCAGCAGGCGTTTTGCACGAAGTGGCCATGGTAGGCGGCGGCAACTACGACACAGATCGGCTTATTAGCGACTTTACGGCCATCATTGAGGAACAGACCAAAATATTTGGATCAAACCCCAACAAACGTTATGTATTTATCGTCCACCACTACCAATCCGGCGGCGGTGGGTTGGAGCACGTGAATTCAACCGTGCTCGGTGCCACGCGAAACGGGTACACCAACCCACGCATTTACACCAGCTTCCTCGGATTGGTTTCCCATGAGTACTTTCACCTGTGGCATGTAAAGCGCCTGCGCCCAATCGAGCTCGGCCCGTTTGATTATACCAGCGAAAATTACACGACGGCACTGTGGATTATGGAAGGTTTTACCTCCTATTACGACAATCATATCCTCTTGCGGGCAGGCCTAGTAGGCGAAGCCGGCTACTTGCAACTGCTGAATACCGATTTCAATGTCGTTGAAAACCGTGCGGGTAACCAAATCCAACCTGTTGCCGAAGCCAGTTATGACGCGTGGATTAAATATTACCGCCCCGATGAGAACTCGCCTAACTCGACCGTTTCCTACTACAACAAGGGGGCACTGCTATCCTTACTCATGGATGCCAAAATCATCGCAGAAACCCAGGGAGAGAAAAGCTTGGACGATGTATTGAAAGCGGCCTACCAACACTTCCACATCAATTTAGGTAGAGGCTTCCGAGAATCTGAATTACAGGAACTTATCAAAGATGTTACTGGCGTATCTGTTGCTGAGATATTCCAAGCCGCACATACGGTAGACGCACTGGACTACAATGCCTATTTGCGTCCGTTAGGCTACGAATTGGTTGATCACAACCGTGGCCATGAAATTCCGGATTTAGGTATACGCACAAACGTGTCGGACGGACGGATCATGGTAACGGGCGTTACCCGGAATAGCAGTGCATGGGACGGCGGGATTAGCGCCCGCGATGAAATCATCGCCATCAACGGCATCCGGCTGGATGCTGCAGGGCGGGAAATGGCCCACATCATCCAACAATCCCGCGTGGGCGACACCGTGCAAGTACTGGTATCTAGGGATGGTATCATCCGGGAGTTTAGCCTGACGCTCAAAGCCGCAACCGATGGCGCTTATGCGGTACAACGCTACGCTCTAGCCACACCCGAGCAGCAACGCCTCGGTCGGATTTGGCTGTCGGGGAGGTAATTGGAAGACGGACGGAATGAGGTTCCCGAGTGTAGTTTTGAGTAAGGGAGGTAAACAAAGCTTTGCACAGGTGAAAGACATCTGTCCGTCCTGACTACCTACCGAACGACGCTATTTTGGAGACTATCATTCGGCTCACAAAAAAGCTAGTATATCGGCTACCGGATTACATACCGTATCGACAGGCCAATACCGTCAAAGCGCACCCCACTTTCGGGTGTGAGCTCCATCGTAGGCTTCCAATCCAGTGAAAAGTTCAGGGGTGCGTTAGGCAATTTATAGTCCAGACCTACGACGCCATCAAAGCTCCAGGCCAGCCCACGCTCATCATCACGTGAATCGTTAATGTTTTTATAACGGTAACTCCCGATTCCTCCACCGGCGCCATAATACCACTGCAAACCTTCCACATCCAGAAAATAGATGGGCCGGTGGACTTCGTACAATCCCAGCAATTTAAACAAGGCGAAATCCCGGTTACCTTGGAAATTGACAATACCATCGATGGCATGGCTTTCGTTCAGGAAATGCTTGTAACTAATACCATTCGCTACCCCAAAGCGTCCGCCGATCGCTTGTGAATAGGTAGGCGAATCCTGTGCATGCACAGTAGCCAAGACTAAAAAAAACATAACAAAACCCGCTGCTGCAATCCGTACTTTTTTCATTCGATGGTATGATATTAAAATAACACTTGTTAAAAAAAAACGCTTGGTGGCGTGAGCCTAACATACGTCAAAACCGATGCCACAATTACCAAAACGCCGGGGTTCCCTAAATTATTACTTGGTGGGAAATACATGGCAACTGCATGACGCGGCCCGAACCGCTTGTCCGTCCGTTAAAACCCGACCTATTCCAAACAAAACACCCACACTTATAAAATAAACGAAACGAAAATTTGCGAAAAAGAAAAAAAATAGCAAGATTAGCGGTATTTGTATAAACATTATTATCAGGAACCAACATATTAAACCGAAATACAATGACAGCTCCCAACTCCAGGGTCTTTGACCTCCTGACCCAAGCAAAGGAACAATATAACAAGCCCATCCTCATAGCCGGCAAAGCGAATGGAAAATGGACGAATTACTCAACGAATGATGTTGTGGATATCGTCGACCAGCTCAGTAAAGGCTTGCTACAACACGGCATAGGCAAGGATGACAAGGTGGCATTGATGTCTGCGAACCGCCCCGAATGGAATTTTTGCGACTTCGCAACGGCCCAACTAGGCGTAGCCCTCGTACCACTCTATCCTACCCTGGCTGAGCAAGACCTATCGTTCATCATCAGCGACTCCGAAGTGAAGCTCATTTTCGTGGGCACTGCCGAACTACATGCTAAGGTAAAATCCGTATTGGACCAGAAAAAACTGGAGATCCCGGTCTACTCGCTGGATATCATCGAAGGTGTACATCATTGGCACGAGCTGGTCGAAGAAGGCAAGAAAAGCGATGCCGACCTACAACCCTACCGCGACGCCGTAGAGCCAGACGATATGCTTACGCTGATCTACACATCCGGAACAACGGGCACACCCAAAGGCGTACACCTGTCGCACAAAAACGTGATGAGTAATGTGGCCGATTGCCAGCGGCTTCTTCCCCAAGAGTTCAAACGTGCACTCAGCTTTTTACCGCTATGCCATATCTTTGAGCGGATGGCAGTATACATGTATTTCTCGCGGGGGCTTGAAATCCATTATGCAGAAAGCTTGGAAACTATCGTGGCTGATATCAACGACGTTAAACCAGACGGTTTTACGACGGTACCCCGGGTTTTAGAAAAAGTTTATGACCGTATCGTGGCCAAAGGCAAGGACTTGACAGGCATCAAAAAATCCTTGTTCTTTTGGGCGGTCAACTTGGGACTTCGTTTCCAGGAACCTGGAAAAAATAGTGCTTGGTACAACATACAGTTAGGCATCGCCCGCAAGCTTATCTTCAGCAAGTGGCAGGCTGCATTGGGTGGCAACATCAAGGTCATCATCTCGGGTGGAGCGGCCTTGCAACCGCGGCTCGCACGTGTATTCTGGGCTGCGGGTATCCCCGTATTGGAAGGATATGGGCTTACAGAAACTTCTCCAGTTATAGCGGTAAACAACCTGGAGGAAAACGGGCTCAAATTCGGATCGGTAGGTAAGGTTTTGGACAGCGTTGAAGTCAAGATTGCCGAAGACGGCGAAATACTGACCAAAGGACCAAACGTTACCATCGGATATTACAAAAACGAAGAAGCAACCAAAGAAATATTCGATGAACAGGGTTATTTGAAAACCGGCGATATCGGCGAATTGACACCCGATGGCTTCCTGCGCATAACCGACCGGAAGAAAGAAATCTTCAAAACGGCTGGCGGCAAATACGTGGCACCGCAGGCTTTGGAAAACAAATACATGGAATCGCTCTTGATTGCGCAAATCATGGTCGTAGGCGAAAACCAACGCTTTCCGGGGGCGCTCATCGTACCTGCGTTCGAAGAATTGACGAAATGGTGTGCCCACAAAGGTATTACGTTCGATTCACGGGAACGTGCCATCACGAACGAACAGGTCATAGCAAAATACCAGCGCGAAATAGACCGTTTAGGCGCCAAATTCGGGCAATGGGAACGCGTCAAGAAATTTGTCTTACTACCCAAGGAATGGACTATCGATGCCGGCGAATTGACTCCCAAGCTGAGTCTAAAACGTAAAACGCTCATGAAAAATTACGAACAGGAAATCCGGTCGATATATGAATCGACAGAAAAATAGCCCTTGCCACGACCATAGGGGAACCCCATACCCGATTCGGGGAGTATCCCCCCGTCGATAGGCACAAACGACGGGGCAAGTCTGCCTAAAAAGATGGGAACGGGCAATTTGTGGCAATCCGGCCGATTTCTAGCACAGTTTTTGGTCGGTATTGGTCAATCCATCTATCTCGAGGGGTTAATTGCATGGAAACCACACCGCAAAAAACGACATCCGGCGTACGGCGCAAAGTCGTATTCGTGTTTATCGCGTGTATTGTCGCGTTGGCTTTGGCGTGGGCGATCAGCCGTCTCGCATTTGAGGAAATGATCGACACGATAGACCGGGTAACCTCGCCAAAACGAGAGTTGGAATTGGTAGGCCGGCTATCCAAAGGAATCATGCAGCTCGACCAACTCCATCGTTCGCAAGCCTTGCTCGACAAACGAAGCAGCACCTATGACAACTTTGCTGAGGAGTCCCAACAAGTGGTCTTGACGTTGGATTCGCTGAAAGACACCTATGCTTACAATAGCGTACAGATACAGCGCCTTGACTCCATCCGATCCTTGCTGGCACAACGCGACCAACTGTTTGATGCTTATATCAATGTGAGAAACCAAGTTGTCGATGTGAACGAATTCACAGCCCAATTGCAAGCCCTTAGCGATGTCATCCTCGAACCGCAGGTAGACAGCACCATCATCACGACCTCCCAAACACGTCGGACGACAACATACGATGACAACCAATCGAGGCTAGATACAATTGTGACACCGGATCAACGCGGCTTGTTTAGCCGGCTGTTTGGCTCCCGAAAACCGGAAGAAGAAGAGCGTGAAATACTGGAGCGGCGTGTCATCGAAGACGAACTAAAGGTATTCATCGATACCATCCGCTCAGTACCATATGATAGTGTGCTCGCACGCATCGACAGCGCCGTACAGAGCTTCCAGCGTACCCAGCAGCAACAACGCGAATCGTTTATCAGCCGGGAAATCGAACTAACCTTTGCCGGAAATATGCTGATTGGCAGCATGCTCAACATTCTGAACGAAGTGGAGCGCGATGCACTACAGGAGATCATGGTAGATAATGCCCAAGCTAAAATCGTAATCGACGAAAGCGTCGTACGTATAGGTATTGTCATCCTGGTTTGTTTCATCGCTATCGGTATCATGGTCTACCTTATCTTGGCCGATATTCGAAAAAGTAACGCCTACCGGATTGCCTTGGAACGAGCCAAGGAAGAGGCGGAATACCACGCTGCGGCCAAGCAACGCTTCCTAGCCAACATGAGTCACGAATTACGGACACCCCTACAATCCATTATCGGGTATTCCGAGCAAGTCCGAAACGACGGCTTTCCTGACCCCGGCAAAATAGACGCCATCTACCACTCATCAGAACACTTGCTCCAGATCGTTAACGAAATATTGGATTATAGTCGGATTAGTTCGGGTAAAATTGTGCTAAACGATCATGAGTTTAATATCGACACGCTCGTGACGGAGGTAATCTCCGTGATGGCCGCTTTGGCTGACCAAAAAGGCTTGAAATTGGACTACAACAAGCGTTTCATCGGTTCCGGATACCTATATGCCGATTCGTTCCGCATCAAGCAAATCCTGTTCAACCTCTTGAGCAACGCAGTCAAATTTACCCAACAAGGCAAAATATCCCTGAATGTGAGTACGGTGGTATACGCCCAAAAAACCGAGCTAAACATTGTTGTGAAAGACACGGGTGAGGGAATTGACGAACAGGATCTGGAACTGATTTTCAATGACTTTGAGCAGTCCAAACAAGCCAATTCAGGGCGTACCTTCGGAAGTGGTTTGGGACTGAGTATTGTCCGCACCATTTGCGAAAGTATGGGTGGATCGATACGAGTGGAAAGCCACAAAGGCCATGGATCCATTTTTCGGGTTAATATCCCGACCCAAACCGTCAATGAACCGCACCATACCTCCGGCGGGCATACGGGCTTGGATACGCCGGATGACCGACTGCCTGGTAAAGTATGGGTCGTCGACGACGATCCGTTTATTCTGGAACTATGCCGCGGGATATTGGAAAAACACGGCATCCCCCACCGCACCTTTGGCTCGCCACTTGAAGCATTGGACGCAACTTGGGATGCAACAGTCCGCACCGTGCTGATGGATATCCGCATGCCTGAAATGAACGGCTTTCAGCTCAACCAGGAACTCCGCAAGAAAACACCAAAGGATGATGACGTACGGTTATGTGCTTTTACGGCTCAGGCACTCCCCGAAGAACGCGAACAGATGCTCAAACAGGGTTTCGATGCCATTCTCCTCAAGCCATTCCGCGAGGCCGAATTGCTGGCTTTTTTGGGGGTCACAGCCAAAAACCAGCCGACGAAGCAGCCCTTAGTCCATATAAGCACCAAGGATGAAGGAAATACAATTCGGAAACAGTACATTAGCGACACAGAAAACGATACGCGCATGATACGCACCGCGTACACAAACGAAGATGCGGATACGGTCGAATTGATCTTCCACCGATTGGCAGGCCGAACAGCACAAATCGGAAACGACAAACTTGCGTTTCGCTTGCGAAAACTGGAAATCGACACCCGGAATGACGGTATGCCCGAACATACGGTATTCGATCAAGCTGTTACTGAGGTCGAGAAATTCACCACGGAGCTAATAGCCAATGCAGAGATCACTTCCATTAACACGTAAGAACAGGAAAACCATGACGTAGATCGACAAAACCACACGGCCCGTATATCGACAAAAACCTATCTCCCGTTCATCGGTTAACCTTATGCCGACTCGGACGAACACAGGCTATTTAGGAAATCCAAAAAAACATATATGCGTTTATTGACATTAGCATTTTACAAAGAAGTTTTCATACTGTTAAAAGACTCGGCAGTCTCGTTCATGGAACATAAGGGTCTGCGGTTAAGTGCGGCATTGGCATATTACACCATTTTTGCAATGGCTCCTCTCCTGCTCATCGTGATATGGGTAGTCGGGTTTCTATACGGCCAACACATGGAAGGCCCCGAAGCCGTCCAAAACGAAATTTTCAATGAGGCCGCTGAAATTTTGGGCAAAGAGACAACCGCCCAGATCCAAGATATCGTTCGTCGTATCAGCCTATCCGACCAATCAGGCATAGGGGTCGTCATCGGTATCGGCACGCTGGTTTTCGCATCAACGACCATATTTGTCCAAATACAAGAAGGCATTAATTTTATTTGGGACGTAAAGCCTAAGCCCAAAAAAGGATGGAAGAAAATGCTCATAAACCGTGTCCTGTCATTCTCGATGGTACTCGGCCTAGGCTTTCTGCTCGTCACATCCCTATTGCTCAACGGGATTATCATGGCGCTCAGCGGTGTAATCAGCCGCTATTTCCCCGAGCTTTCGGTATACCTGATGAGCTGGGTCAGTACAGGAATCACATTTTTGGTTATTACTGTGCTTTTTGGCTTTATCTTCCGGTTTCTGCCCGATGCGAAAATCAGGTTCAGGGATATTCTCGGCGGTGCACTTTTCACCGCATTTCTCTTTATGCTAGGCCGGTACCTGATTGGCCTATACATGCAATATACAGCGCCCGGATCGGCGTATGGTGCCGCTGGTTCACTGATAGTCTTACTGCTTTGGGTCAACTATTCCGCTGCAATTATGTACTTCGGTGCCGAATTCACTAAACAATACGCTAAAAAATACGGTAACGGTATCATTCCCGCTTCGTATGCCGTCCGAGTCATCCATATCGAGCAAGAAACCCGAAAGGCCAAGCCCCCTGAGCAGACGCCCGCGACTGACATTCATGACGGAGAAGGCTCGGAAAACCCGGAATAATCCCTAGTTGGGATACTACACGAGAATCCTTGGTTATCGCAATATACCGCAAGTTTCGGATTTTATAAACCCTAGGGATTTCCGATCTTTGTTCTATCAAGACTGACAAAATGGAGACACAGGAGAGCATCAATTACCGGCGGGTCGAGCGAGCAATCCAATACATTACGGATCATTTCAAAGAACAACCAACTTTGGATGACGTAGCGAAGCATGTGCACATGAGCCCTACACATTTCCAACGCCTATTTGCCGAATGGGCAGGTACAACGCCTAAAAAGTTCTTGAAATTCATCAGCTTACAACATGCAAAACAATTGATCGTGCAGCACAGTACGATCTCCCTTTTTGACACGACGCATGAAATAGGCTTATCGAGCACAAGCCGCTTGCACGATATGTTCGTTAGCATCGAAGGGATGACCCCTGCCGAATACAAAAACGGCGGTAAAAACTTACTAATATCTTACGAGTTTTATGATAGCCCTTTTGGGGAAGCACTTATCGCCTCGACCGACAGGGGCGTGTGCCACATGACGTTCCACACGTTGAGGGAGACCGCGGAAGATGAACTGAAAATGCGTTTTCCGAATGCCACTTTCCGCCAAATCCCCACGACACTCCATCAAGATGCTTTGGCTGTTTTCAAACGGCATGAGAATAATCTGCCTCGTATCAAGCTACACTTGAAGGGTACGGACTTTCAATTGAAAGTATGGGAGGCATTGTTAAAAATCCCGTCAGGTTCTTTGAGTACCTACGGCGCGATTGCCAAACATATCGACAATCAACTCGCACACCGAGCCGTAGGCACGGCCATAGGCAGCAATCCTGTTGCTTTCCTGATTCCTTGCCATCGGGTTATACAGGGAAGCGGCTCCATTGGTGGATACCGCTGGGGAAACGCACGCAAGACAGCATTGATAGGCTGGGAGCAAGCCCAGCTGGAGTCCAAAATAACGGACTAATCGGGGCGCCGACCAAATACAGAGAAGTGGACATAACGTCCGGGGCGTTCCTTCATGTCAATAATCAGCTCGTCCAAGCTTTTTGAAGCATTGTTTAGGTTATCGTAAAGCTGCTCGTCGTTCAACAACATCCCCAACGAACCCTCTCCGCCATTTATCCGATCCGCAATCGCTTGAAAATCTGCCATGGCATTGTTCGCGCTGGTAATGGTTTGGGAAAAATCAGCTTTGGCAACTTGATCGGTAATCTCGTTCAAGTTGACCATGATATGGGTAATCTGCTCGTTGTTTTGGCGAAAATTTTCGGTAATCGATTCGATATTGGCCATGATATCGCCGATCCGGACACGCTCCCGCCCCACCAATCCGTCCACTTGGTTGGTAATACGTTCGATACTCTGCAAGGAGTTAGCAATACTGTTGATGCTGCGCTGAAAATCCCTTTGGAACTCGGCATTTATCGTGTTGTTAATCGAACTCAGCACTGAGTCCAGTACCGCGGCAATGTCCTCCGCCCGTTTTTGGATAGGCTCCACCTGCTCCATGATATTGGGCTGCACACCAGCTTGCAACTCGTCGCCGTTAGCAGCGTATACCGGACTATCCCCCAGCTCGAAGACGATGGCCTTCCCTCCCAGCAAATCCGTGCTGGATATCCGCGCGACCGTATTGGAGGGGATGGCATAATTTCGTGTGACCTTAAATTCGGTCCTAATTTGCCCGTCCGGCTGTAGTGTCATTTTGGAAACACGACCGATTTGGAAGCCGTTTACCAAAATCGGTTTTGATGCTGTTAACCCATCAACCCGTGAATACGTGGCGTAATATGTGTTTTCGCGGGTAAAAACATCATTCCCTTTCAAAAAACTATACCCAATAATCAGTAAGGCAATGGCCACTACCGCTAATATCCCGACTTTCGTTTCGTTTTTGATTTTCATCCGAATTTCTGATTGTTCCCGAGCTCTGCACCGGTAATAATACGGAAAAACTTAATACACCGCAACATTCCCGAACCTGCCATTGCTATTTTCAATGTACATGGATAATACAGACTACCGGGGTTTTTGTTTAACGCTCCATTTGCTTTTTATACAGCTTGATGGCCTCCAATAAGTTTTTGACAATCTCTGTTTGTCCGGCATCTGACAGCATATAGCGTTCTTCTTCCTGGTTGCTGATAAACCCGATTTCCGTCAATACGGCTGGCATACCCGCACGAGCCAATACGGCCAACCCTTGTTCCTTGACGCCACGGTCGACCCGTCCTGAGCTGGCAAATTCATCCTGGATAAACGAAGCCAATTTGATGCTATGCTCACGATAATGATTTTTCATTAGCGAGAAGATCACATAGCTTTCCGGATCACTTGGATCAAACCCATTATAATTTTCCTCATAATTTTCCTCGAGCAGGATATCGGCGTTCTCGCGGATAGCCGCATCCTGTTCGCCCAACCTATGGAATCCCGAAACCAGTGTTTCCGTGCCGCGCGCGTCTCGACGCGAGTGGGCATTGCAATGGATGGAGATGAAAATGTCGGCCTTGTTGGTGTTAGCAAATTCAATGCGCTTGTATAAATCAACATCCATATCCGTCGTACGCGTGTACAGGACCCTAACATCGGGCAAAGCAGCCTCGATGGCTTTGCCTAACTTCAAGGTTACTTGCAAAGCAAGATTCTTTTCATATGACGAGCGTCCCCGTGCCCCAGGTTTGTCGCCGCCGTGTCCGGCATCCAATACAATCGTCTTCAATCGATAAGTACGCCCATCATCATACTTAACGGCAAAAGAAAACGTTGGTATAAGCAGAAGAATGATGAGCAAATAAGGCGTGTGAAACAAGAAACGTATAATTTTTCCCATGTCTACTATTACATTCAATATTTATTGTACGGCTATCTATCTGTTATTAAGGGTGTCTACACAACTATTGCGCCACAATAGAAGAAATTGACATCCCGATATGTTAAAAGGCAAGTCTGAACTTCATTCCTAAATGATTTTAACTAATTTTGCATGCAACGAGTTACTATATTGCAAAAATAATATTCGCTTTCAAATTTGAGGTTTTTAAGTCGTTTTTTTAGCATTTGCCCTTTATTTATAACGCTATTTCCCATAGCGTCCGTATATGCGCAGCAAACGTTAGGGCAAGACACGACGATCATCATTCCGAATGTGGTTGATACCTTGGCTTTGGACAGCACGCTGCTCATGCCGACAGACAGCTTGTCGGCCGATTCGTTGGCACGAAATGCGGAACCGGATAGCGATGGCCTGAAGGCCGTCGTCAACATCGTGGCGCGGGATTCGCAAGTAACCGATCTGAAGCATAATATCCTCTATTTATATAACGAGGCTAAAATCAAATATGAAGGTTTTGAATTAGCCGCGGATTATATCCGAATCGACCAGAATACAAACCAGGTTTTTGCCAGCGGAGCCACCGACCATAACGGCCGATACGTAGGTAGGCCAGTCGTCATCTTCCCGGGCGAGACACCCAAAGTAGTGGACTCGCTTACCTATAATTTCCAAACGGAGGTAGGTGTTACCCACGGTATATTTACCGAGGTGGAGGGCGGGTTTATCCAAGCCAGCCGCGTCAAGATGAATCAATATCAGGAAATGTCGATTTTCCACGGCATGTACAGCACCTGTAACCTGCCCGAACCACACACCCACTTCGGCATACACATCAGCAAAGGTATCGTAACCAAAAACCAGATTATCAGTGGCCCTGCTTATTTCGTAGCAGAAAACGTACCGCTAAAATTCGTTACCGTACCGTTCGCATTCTTCCCCAAGCCAGACAAACGGGCCTCCGGGTTCCTATTCCCTTCCTTTGGTGAGGATTTTACCCGCGGTTTCCACATGCGCGATATCGGTTGGTATCTCGCCTTCAACGATTATTGGGATAGTGAGATACGAGGCACCCTATATTCGAAAGGCTCATGGGAACTAGGCGTGCAAACACAATACCGCATGAATTATCGGTATAACGGCGGTTTTAATATCCGGTATGCTCATATCGTGGATGGCATCGAAGGAACGGAAGACTACAAACCTAACCGGGATTTCAACGTGACTTGGAACCACAGTATGGCTCCACAGGCCAATCCGGGCACAACATTCAGTGCATCGGTCAACTTCGGAACGGGCTCATATTACCAAAACACACGAGCCAACGGGTCGTTCAATTACGAGCAGATGACCCGTAACAACATGTCATCGAGCATTGCATACGGCCGGTCGTTTGCCGACGGGAAGGTCAATTTCACCTCCAGCTTTAGCCACAGGCAGGACATCAACACGGGGAGTGTTTTCCTCGAGTTACCCACATTCGCACTAAACGTAACCTCCTTCAATCCCTTTGACTCCAAAGACCGCATCGGCGAACAGAAGTGGTACCAACGTATCAATGTGGGTTACTCCATGCAGGGCCGCAACTCGGTAACATCGCAAGAGAGCTCACTTTTTAGCCGTGAAACACTCGGTCAGTTTCGAAATGGCCTCCAACATAGCATTCCCATTAGCTTATCCCTTCAAGCACTTAAGTTTTTCCAATTTAATACCAGCGTTAACTATACCGAACGCTGGTATCTGCAAAGTATACGCCGGCGTATGGAAAACGTGCCCCAAGGATATGAAATGGTACAGGATACGGTACAGGGTTTCAACCGCGCGTATGATTATTCGGTCTCGTCCGGCCTTTCCACCAAGGTATACGGCATGTTTAACCGCAAGATAGGCCGCATGCAGCAGATGCGCCACGTGATTACGCCATCGGTCAACCTCAACTACCGTCCGGATTTCTCAGAAGACATGTACGGTTTTTACCGCACGTATACCGACCAGCACGGTCAGGAAAACTTGTACTCCATCTTTGCGGACGGGATATTCGGCACACCCGGATCAGGTCGTTCGATGGGAATTGGATTTTCGATCGACAATAACTTGGAGGCCAAAGTACTCAGCAAGCGCGACACCACCGACGGAGGCATTAAAAAAGTACCCATCCTCCAAGGTTTGACATTTAGTGGCAACTACAACTTCGTAGCCGATTCGTTCAAGTTGTCGAACATTGGGTTTTCGGGGCGCACATCGCTATTCAACCAGAAGATTAACATCAACTTCAACGGTACGTTCGACCCATACAGCATGGACCCCAACACCGGACGGCGTATCAACCGCTACGCCATCCAAGATGGGAAACTGGCTCGTCTGGTCAACTTCGGGTTGTCCTTTGACTATAGCTTTAACCCCGATGCCGCACGCAGCCGCAGCAACAACCTGGACTCCCTCAACAACAACCGCCAAAACATGTCGCCCGAACAACAACAGGCACTGGCACGCTTGGGCTCAGACCCCAATGCCTTCGTCGATTTCAACATTCCGTGGAACTTAGCCGGGTCGTTCAGCTTCCAGTACTCACGGCAAGGGTTGCAAACGGTTGTTACCAGCACATTGAATATCCACGGCGACTTCAGCATTACCCCGAAATGGAAGGTTCAATTCAATTCGGGCTACGATTTCCGACGCAACGAGGTGTCGCTGACACGATTTAGTATCTATCGCGACCTCCATTGTTGGGACATGTCGTTCGGGTGGGTGCCGTTTGGGCAATTCCAGAGTTATAACGTCACGATCCGTGCGCGTGCATCCTTGCTACAGGATCTGAAATTGACAAAACGGAACGACTATGCACGATTCTAAAATACCTTAACACGTAATACAACATGCAGGCAGAAATTATTACGATTGGCGACGAACTCCTTATCGGCCAAATCGTTGACACCAATTCAGCATGGATTGCAGCCCAATTGAACGATATTGGAATACATATCAAGCAAATCTCTTCTGTTGCAGACGATGGCAACGACATCCAAGACGCGCTACGCCTTGCGGCTAGCCGTGCAGACCTTATCTTGGTTACCGGCGGTTTAGGCCCCACGCAGGATGACGTGACAAAACAGGCCTTTTGTGAGTTTTTTGATTGCGGCCTTATCCGCGATGAGCGGGTGCTGGAACATGTTACCGAGATATTCCGCAAGCACAAACGTCCCATGCTGGAAAGTAACGCCAGGCAAGCGGACGTGTTGGATATTGCCGACGTGCTCTTTAACGATTTAGGCACAGCTCCAGCCATGTGGGTCGATTGGCAGGACAAACACGTTGTTATCATGCCCGGTGTTCCCTTCGAAATGAAGCACGTCATGTCTGAACGTGTTATCCCACGCCTTCGGCAGATGGAAGGCCGCGATTCCATCTGGCACCACACGGTACTGACGGGAGGAATCGGCGAATCGTTCCTAGCCGAAAAAATCGCCGATATCGAAGCTGCACTACCCCCACATATCCATCTTGCGTATCTTCCTAAGCCGGGAACAGTACGTCTACGGCTTAGCGCCACAGGAAAAGAGATTCCTATCCTTCAAGCGGAAACAGCCGCCATTCACGCACAAATAAAAGAACGCATCGGTCGAAATTTCCTTGCAGACCGAGACGCAACCGTGCATGAATTGCTGTTCGAAGCGCTTGACCGCCATCAGCTCAAGTTGACCACCGCCGAAAGCTGTACAGGTGGAGATATCGCCCGGTTGATTACCTCATTACCTGGAAGTAGCAGCGTCTACGTAGGCGGCGTGGTCAGCTATTCCAACGAACTGAAAATAAGTTTGCTTAATGTATCCCAACAGACCTTGGAAATGCACGGAGCGGTCAGCGAACAAACCGTCCGCGAGATGGCCGAGGGTGCACAAGCAAACTTCGGTGCAGACTATGCCGTCGCCGTAAGCGGCATCGCCGGACCCGGCGGTGGCACCGAAGAAAAGCCCGTCGGATTGGTCTGGATCGCCGTCGCCGGAAAAGGGAAAACCGTGACCAAAGAATACCATTTTAGTGGCAGTAGACTGGTCAATATCGAGCGGTCATCCATAGCGGCCATGCTCCAACTCCTATTCCTAATACGGGAAGAACAAGACAGCTAAAAAAACAACTTCCCGAACGGATTTCCATCGATTTCAACACATCGATTATCAGAAATAACATCGAAAAAAACTCGAGTAATATATAAAGTCTACCGATTTTATATATATTTGCAGACGTCAGTAAACAAAGAACCCGACGCTTGTGACAAAAACAAATAAACAGCTATATACCAGCTTATTATTACTAATAAACATCTTCACTTTTGGAGGCTGTGCACCGAAAGTTCCTAACGGTTGGGATGCGGAAAAAGGCCTTCAGGGGATGATTAGCGTGTCAGGTGCTTTCGCTCTTTACCCACTTGTAGTCTTGTGGAGCGAGGAATTCAAGAAGGTGCACCCCCACGTTCGTTTCAACATATCGGCAGGTGGTGCTGGCAAGGGGGTTGCCGATGCGCTTAGTGGTATGGTGGACATTGGGCTGGTATCGCGCGATATCCATCAGCAGGAATACGACCGTGGCGCATACGTCATCCATGTAGCCAAGGATGCCGTGGTGGCAACCATCAATGCCGAAAACCCCAATGCGACGCGCTTGGTAACTCGTGGACTAACACATGCCGAGTTCAACGAAATATTCATAACAGACCGGATGACCAACTGGAAACAGCTTGACGAAAGTTTCGACGATTTCCCGATGAATCGCTACACCCGGGCTGATGCAGCCGGTGCAGCGGAAACATGGGCCGCTTTCTTTGGCCAATCGCAAGAGGATTTGAAAGGCGTGGGTATTTTCGGCGACCCCGGTATGATACAAACCATCAAAAGCGACCGCAACGCCATTGGGTTCAGCAACATTAATTTTGTCTACGATCTCACTACCCGCCAACTAATCCCCGGCCTAATGGTCGTGCCGCTCGACCGCAACGGCAACGGGCAAATCGATAGCGAGGAAGACTTCTACGACAACATCGATCGCTTTACCCATGCTGTAGCCGTCGGTAGTTACCCGGCACCACCAGCTCGCAACCTCTCTTTCCTATTCAACGGCAAACCGGACAACGTGGCACTCGTAGAGTTCGTCAAATTCGTACTACAAAAGGAATCACAGGCTATATTGCCCGAAAATGGTTATATCCCCCTCAACGAATCATGGATATCGGAAGAACTCGCTAAACTGGATTGACCTTGGACATCAGACTACTTAAGGATAAGTTGGTCGCCAATGCGATGCTCATCCTCTCAATACTTTCCATTTCAATTGTTATCCTACTCGGCCTAGGCCTTTACCTTCGGGCAGAGCCTTTGCTTGCTACGCATGATTTATGGAGCCTTTTCACGGACAGCCGATGGGCTCCGGGCAAGGGCCAATTCGGGTTTTACCCGTTTATCATGGGCACACTTTGGGTAACGGTCATTGCGATAACACTGGCCCTACCACTTTGCCTACTCACCTCTATTTACCTCGCCGAATACGCCCCAACCTCACTCCGGCGGGTGCTGGTACCATTGGTTAATGTCCTCGCTGGCATACCACCCGTTATATATGGCGTATGGGGCATTTTTTTCGTGGTACCCTTCGTACAAAACTACCTAGCCCCTCGTTTTTCAGACTCCTCAAGTGGTTACACCGTACTTACCGGCGGGGTTGTACTGGCCGTAATGATCTTTCCGATATTAGTCAGTATCGTTTCCGAAGTGTTGCGTACCATACCCAAAGAGCTAAAAGACGCCTCTTTATCCCTCGGTGCCACCAAGTGGGAAACTATTAAAAAAGTTGTACTCAAACGGGCTTTCCCGGGAATATTCGCCGCCGTCGTGTTGGCAATTTCCCGTGCTTTCGGTGAAACCATCGCCGTGCTCATGGTTTGTGGAAATATACCCGTAGCGCCAAACTCGGTTTTCGACGGGGGGTATCCCCTACCCGCATTGATTGCCAATAACTTCGGCGAGATGATGTCTATCCCGCTATACGATGCTGCGCTGATGTTCGCCGCATTGCTTCTGTTCGTCATCATATTCTTATTTAATCTCATATCCCGGATCATCTTGAACCGCTTGGAACACCGATATGCCAGTTAATTATGCGTAGAAGAAAAGCCGAAGAACAATTTTTCAAAATCCTGATGATAATCGCTTGTATTATCGTGAGTTCAAGTCTGTTTTTGATCGTTGGTACCATCGTGGCCAAGGGCGCCCCCTACCTGAGCTGGGACATGATTACGAAAGTACCGCAAGGCGGCTTTTACATCGGCAAGGACGGAGGTGTACTCAATGCCATCATTGGTTCCTTATACCTAGCTGGAGGAGCTACAGTGCTCAGCCTATTTATCAGCATCCCCATCTCAATCTACTTGAACATCTACCTAAAACAGGGTAGCATGATCAGCAAAACAGCCAAACTGGCTTATGATGTACTTTTCGGCATCCCCTCGATTGTATACGGGGCTTTCGCCTTCAGTATCATGATATGGCTAGGCATACGCGCTTCACTCCTAGGAGGCATCATTGCCGTTACATTATTAATCATCCCTGTCATGGTCCGCACCCTTGACGAAGTTATCTCGGGTGTACCAAAAGAATTGAAGCATGCGGCCCTTTCCCTAGGTGCCACACGCTGGGAAGCAGCCAAAGTTATCCTCAAACAAATTAAACCGGGCATTTACACAGCTGTATTACTGGCCTTTGGCCGGGGTATCGGTGATGTAGCCTCCGTGCTTTTTACCGCCGGCTTCAGCGATAACATCCCCAAATACCTCGATGAGCCGGCAGCTACCTTGCCGCTTGCTATCTTTTTCCAACTAAGCAGCCCCATCGCTGAGGTCCAAGGACGGGCATACGCATCTGCACTGATTCTGACGATCATCATCTTGGTGGTGGTCATTATTTCACATATCCTGGCTTCTAGGCAATCCAAAAACAACGTTTGACAATCAGCATGACCCAGCATCCACTCATACACGTCAAAAACCTCAATGTGCATATCGATAGCACACACATCCTAAAGGATATCAATATCGCTATTCCGGACAAAAGTGTCACATCTATCATCGGCCCCTCGGGCTGTGGTAAAACTACCCTACTGAAAACGTTCAACCGATTGCTGGACGACACGGCCAAGGTCAAGGTAACGGGAAGCGTACTGGTCGATGGCGAAGATATCTATGCTCCCGAAGCCGAAGTGACACATATCCGCAAAAAAATGGGACTGCTTTCCCAACGTCCTTTTCCACTACCCATGTCTATTTACGACAATGTGGCCTATGGACCCCGTATTCACGGCATCCGCAAGAAAAGTGAACTGGACCACATTGTAGAAACCCAATTGAAAAACACCAGCCTATGGGAAGAGGTAAAAGACAGGCTCAATACCCCGGCTGCCAAACTCTCCATCGGCCAACAGCAACGACTGTGCCTAGCGCGTGGACTAGCCGTAGAACCGGAAATCATACTCGGCGACGAGTCAACCTCCGCATTAGACCCCATATCGACTCAAAAAATCGAAGACCTGTTTGTCCGTCTCAAAGAGAAATACACCATTGTACTGGTTACCCATATCTTACGCCAAGCGCGCCGAATCTCAGACTACATCATTTTCGTGTACATGGGTAAGATCATCGAATTCGGTCCCACGGATGAGGTGCTGCTCAATCCGAAAGAAGAACTAACCAAGCAGTATGTAAAAGGATTCATCAGCTAGTGTACGCCAAACTACATCCTCCCTTTCTCAAAGCTATCGGCAATCGATCAGAATTTATATTATTTCGAATATTCAATAGCATTATTTGTAATTTCGCTTAATGTTTCACCCAACAATCCAAAACAACATGAAAAAACAGCTTTACTGGCATTAGGCTTCTTTGCAATTTCTGCCTGCAATGCCCCCAGTAACAACACGTCAGAAAACGACGAAACCCAAACCGAAACGGAAGATACTGCTATTGGTGGAGAACGGGATGAACACGGTTGCCTTAGTGCTGCTGGCGAAACCTGGAGCGAAATCAAACAGAACTGTGTTCAAATTTTCGATATCGGCCAACGCTTGAATCCTATCGAAGTAAACGAAAACGACGCTACGTTCAGCGCTTTTGTTTTACTCAACGACGACAAGTCAAAGCTCGAGTTATTTCTGCCTGGAAAAACCAAATCCATTATCTTGGACAAGGACGGTGACGACACCTATCAAAATGATTCACTGAAGTTTGATGCTAGCATTTCAACATTATACTTAGCTAACGAAGTGACATACAAGGCTGAATAACCATCGTATTTTGGGGTGCTAATAGCCCCTTGGGATCTGACCGGAAAATGGCCATTTCCTTATATCAAACGTTTCATCCATTTTAGCTTTTCGTCGGTATATGGCGGATATTTGACATTCGGTTCACCCCATGTCGCCCGATACATAACGGGCTTTTGATGCGAAAACGTATCGAAACCGAATTTTCCGTGGTAGCGTCCCATCCCCGAATTACCCACACCGCCAAAAGGCAGGTTGCTATTGGCCAGGTGCATAACGACGTCATTGATGCATCCCCCACCAAACGATAGCGTTGAAGTGAACGACTGTTTTTCGCTTCTATCATTCGTGAACAAGTATGCCGCTAAGGGCTTCTCCTTCTCGAGCAGTTGGTCAAGTGCATCGTAATAAGACTGATAAGTCAAAACTGGCAAGATGGGCCCGAATATTTCTTCTTCCATAACCGGATCGTCCCAAGCGACATCATCCAATAATGTGGGGCCAATAAACCGGGCCTTGGCATCGTGTGTACCGCCATAGTACACCTTGTGGGGACGAATAAGCCCGATAAGCCGTTCGAAATTCCGGGCATTGACAATCTGCGTATAATGGGGCTCCCCAGCACCATAGGCAAACTTCTCAATATAAGCTTGTAAATGTTGCAGGAATCGATCTTTAATTTTATAGTCTACTAAAAGATAATCAGGTGCCACGCAGGTTTGTCCAGCATTTAAAAATTTACCCCATACGATGCGTTTTGCGGCCACATCCAAATCCGCGTTGGCTGTCACAATAACCGGGGACTTCCCTCCTAGCTCCAAGGTTACGGGAGTCAGATGCTTTGCAGCAGCCTCGTACACCACTCGTCCAACACGAGGGCTACCGGTAAAAAATATCTTGTCAAATTTAAGCTTCAGGATTTCGGTCGCGACGTCCACACCGCCTTCTGCCACAAAAAGGTATTCGTTCTGAAAATTAGAATTGATAAGTTCGGCCATAGCCGCCATGGAATGGGGTGCTAATTCGCTAGGCTTAACCAAGCAGGTATTACCAGCCGCCATCGCAGCCACCATCGGGGCAAGCGAAAGCTGATAGGGATAATTCCATGCTCCAATGACCAGTACCTTACCGAGCGGATCGCTGTAAATTTTGCTGCGGCCAATTTGGTTTGCCAAGTTTGTCTTCACGGTCTTAGGTCTAGCCAGACGATTTAGATACCTACCGTAGTAACGAATATCCTGAAGTAAAAAAGCTATTTCGGTAGCAAACGTGTCAAACCGAGATTTACCAAAATCCTTATAGATAGCATCATATAACAGACTTTGATTACTTTTAATTAAATCTGCTAATTTCCGGAGCTGTTCACGTCTGAACTCCAAATCCTTTGTCTGGTGCGTCTTGAAAAAAGCTTGCTGCTTTTCCAATATATTCTGAAACTCCATATTCTTCTCTTTTATAGCCAACCAAAGTTCTGATATATTTTTCAGGATTACCGCATACCGTACCTTTTTCTCCTGCGCATGCATCGGCTTTCCGAGCAATTTAACACGAACACGCCGAAAAAGTCACGACAACAGGAAAAAACTGATATCTTCGTAGTTATTTAAAGTTGTGACATGAAAACCATTACTTATATATTGTGCGCCATGTTCCTGTTTTCCGAAAACGGAAATCAGGCTGGAAAACCGGCGGACGGAAACCTGCCTCCCCAGCAACAAATCCTGACTTCGTTGACTTTCCAAAAAGAGGATGCCGAGCAAGCCATGAATTTATATGTCAGCATATTCGACAATTCGAAAATCATTGATATCAAACGGTGGGGCAATACGGGTCCAGGTAAGGAAGGCACCATTATGCAAGCGGTATTTGAGCTCAACGGGCAGCGCTTTATGTGCAGCGATAGCCCACCAGTGCATAATTGGGATTTCACGCCTGCCGTTTCCAATTATGTCGAATGCGAAAATGAGGACGAGCTCGAACGGATTTTTTCCAAACTTTCCGAAAACGGAACTGTTGCCATGCCTATAGACAACTACGGATTCAGTCAGAAATTCGCGTGGGTAATCGACCGGTTTGGCGTGTCCTGGCAATTGAATTTACAATAAGTTGCCGGAGGGCACCGGCAACTTACCAATATTTACACCTCATCCTCCTTGGATTTCAACTAGGCTGTGGCACATTTGTCCGGACGATGCCGTTAATTTCCTAATTCGGACATAAACTTAATCCGCATCAATTGGATTTCCTCGTAGGTGTAGTCGTCGCTACCTAGCTCCTTCAGTGCTTCATCAATCGAATCAACCTCTGCCTGTCGGAAGTAATCGTATACCTCGTCCTGCCGGTCCGTATCAATCATTTCATCCACGAAGTATGTCAGGTTCAATTTCGTACCGGAGTTGACGATAGATTCCACTTCCTTAAGCAACTCTTCATAAGTTATCCCTTTAGAAGCAGCAATATCTTCCAGCCCAATCTTACGGTCGATATTCTGGATGATAGAGACTTTGAATGCCGACCGGCTAGCTGAACTCTTAATGACTAAATCCTGCGGGCGATCGATATCGTTTTCCTCCACGTACTGCTTGATAAGCTCAATGAACTGGCCGCCAAACCTCGCACTCTTGCCTGCACCCACCCCGTGTATTTGCTTCAGCTCGTCGAGCGTAATCGGGTAATGTGTACACATCTCGTCGAGTGACGGATCCTGGAAAATCACGAATGGGGGCAGCCCTTTCTGCTTAGCGATCTTCTTACGAAGATCCTTAAGCATCTTCAGCAACTGCGTATCCACGGCACCACCGCCAGCCTGGGCTGTTGGCTCATCACCGCGCTCGTCATCGCTATCTTCCATTGAGCGGTTCATACTGAATTTGATAGCATAGGGGTTGTCAATAAAGTCAAGCCCCTTATCTGTCAGTTTCAATAATCCGTAATTATCGATATCCTTGGCTAGGAAATCCTCTAGCGTAGCTTGCCGCATAATCGATTTCCAATACAGCATGCCCTGCTCTTTGCCGGCTCCAAACAACTTGTGTGTATCGTGTTTGTAGGAAGTCACTTGCTGGGTCGCTTCGCCCATCAGCACGTTGAGGATATGATGGTCGTCAAATTTGTCTCCCTGTTCTTTGATAAACTCCAAAACCCCCAGCAAAGACTGTTCGGCATCAAAATACGTCCGTGTCGAACTACAATTATCGCACATGCTGTTGCAGGTATCTTCATCGAACTTCTCCCCAAAATAATGCAAGATCTGCTTGCGCCGGCATACAGACGATTCCGAGTAGTCTATTACTTCCTTAAGAATCTGGGTACCGATCTCCCGTTCGGAAACCGGCTTATCTTTCATGAACTTGGTCAGCTTTTCAATATCTTTTTCAGAATAAAACGCCAAACAATGTCCCTCTCCCCCATCACGGCCTGCCCGGCCCGTCTCCTGATAATACCCCTCCATACTCTTGGGGATATCGTGGTGGATGACATAACGTACGTCTGGTTTATCGATCCCCATCCCAAAGGCGATCGTAGCCACAATCACTTCTACTTGCTCCATCAGGAATTTATCCTGCGTCTCGGAGCGTGTTTTTGCATCCAAGCCCGCATGGTATGGCAAGGCCTTGATGCCGTTGAGGTTCAGTACCTCAGCAATTTCCTCTACTTTCTTGCGGCTCAAACAATAGATGATACCCGATTTACCCATGTGATTGCGTATAAATCGGATTATTTCCTTAGCCACATCCTTTTTGGGCCTTACTTCATAATATAAATTAGGGCGATTAAACGAAGAGTTAAATAAAGTCGCGTCGTTCATCTGCAGGTTCTTCCGTATATCCGATTGCACTTTTGGCGTAGCCGTTGCCGTCAGGGCAATTACCGGGATCGACAAACCTATCGTGTTGATGACTTGCCTAATACGTCGATATTCTGGTCTAAAATCATGTCCCCATTCGGAAATACAGTGTGCTTCGTCCACCGCTACGAACGATACCCTCAGCAATTTTAGAAACTCAACGTTATCCGCCTTGGCAAGTGATTCGGGGGCTACATACAATAGCTTTGTACGCTCTGCAAGTACATCCTGCTTAACACGGGGGCGTCGATGGGCGTCGGGTATGGCCCGAT